>CAYYER010000008.1:800-13718 GCA_964471045.1 uncultured archaeon
AAATAACCCTTAAAGCACCTGAGGAAGAGCAAATAACTGCTCCAACCAAGTTTACGGTAAGCTTTCTCGTTAATTATACCATAAGCAGCGAGAGAAGTGTTATGATTCCGGTAGTGGATGGTAGAATTAAAACTGAGCCTGAATCGGAATTTTTGGTGAGCGAACAAAAGCATGGGCCAGTAAGAGTTGATTTTGATTTTCCCATTAAAAGAATAAGGAAAGAAGATGATAGAGAAATCATAGAAAGATGGGTGGTTGCTGGAGAGCCTTTTGAGGTTAAGTTCAAATTTAAGCACACAGGAACTCTAAGGGATGTTGAACCGATCAACATAACTGGAGATAAAATTAGGATAGAGAATAAAAGTATAGAAATAATTGAGCCTTGTGATTTCGATATTACAACTAGCACGTCTAAGAGAGATATTATACTTCTTTCAACTCGAGAAAGAAACTTGCTCAAATGCAATTTCAATGCAACCGAAACAAAATACCCTGAGTTTTTGGCCGAGCTCAAGCTTAGCTATAACTATACTTATACTTTCATCAAGAGAGAAACTTTTACCGTAAAGCCATCTCCGTTTTAAATTTATATTCATAGATTTTCAAATTTAGATTAGATGGATATGAAGAAAACCCTTGGTTTGCTTGCTTTGATAGGAATAATAGCACTCTCGGGTTGCGTAGCACCAATAGGCCCTGCACCAACAGCAGGAGGAGAGATAGCAATCGGAATGCTAGTCGATGAAACAACCGTACCAAAAGGCTCTCCAGTAGGCGTTACGATAACCGTAGAAAACAAAGCTCAAGCACCGATAGAAAATGTATGGGCTGAAGTTTATGGCCCCTTAGACTGGAGTGGCTTTGAACCTAAAGGACCCTATACTTTGAGGCCAAATGACATAAGGGAGTTCTTCTGGGTTCTAACTGCTCCAGAGGTTTCATCAGACACTCAGTATACCTTATACGGAAAGGTTCAGTATGACATGACCGTAGATAAAACGTTTACTGCAACTATCGTAACCTATGACTACTACAAAAGAACGAAAACCGTTTCCTCAGTTTCAGAATCGAGTGCTGATGAAGGAGGCCCTATAGATATTTCCATTTCGGCAGTAGGTGCTCAAAGATACATCTATCCTGACCAAGAAACGGTCGAATTTCCGATAAAAGTTATAATAACCAATAGGGGAGGAGGAAAAGCTTTCTTGCAAGGAGGTTTACCAACCCTAAATGATAGCTTAAATAAAGTTGCTGTAACCGTCTCCTCGACTAACAATGCGTTGGTTTGCGAAGATGTACCAGGAACTGTTTATCTAACAAGAGAAGGAACCTATGCGTTCATTTCTTGCGACCTAGTAGTTAACAGGGAAGATGTGGAAACAACTGGAATTGCAACCTACACAGGAACTATTACAGTATCCTTTAGTTATATTCAAGACTTGTCTTCACCGCCAATCACAGTAACAGCTCTAGCAAAGTAGCTAAACTTTTGCTTTCCATTTTTTGAATTTTTCTTATCCTGATTTCTATTTATTCTTCAAAATAGAATTAATATTCGATGAGAAAGGTTGAAACTTGCCTTTTAATCTTAGCTTTACTATTTTCTGGATGTGTTTCGCCCATTCAAACTACTCAAGAGTCGAAGGATATAAGAGTAGAGCTGAAAGTCGACACCACTACGATTCCAGCAGGCGGAAAGCTGGGAGTAACCATGAGCATAGAAAATTATGCTGAGTTTGCGATAAGCAACATTACAGCAAAGGTCTACGGACCTCCTGGATGGGAAGGAGATATAGGGGTAAACAGGACTTATGGAAAACTCGATCCATATGGAACTGGCTTTGAATTTAACTGGACTTTAAGAGCACCGAGTGATGTAACCTATAAGAAGTATTATAAAATCTTTGGGGACATAAGGTATAAGGGTTATGCAAGAAAAGTGGTTACGATTACTGGAGTTAGTTATGACTACTATAAAAGAACCAAAAGTGGTTCGGGTTTCTCGGTTTCTGAATCCCTTGGGGGTCCTATAGAGATAGATATAGTTCCTTCTCAAAGCCAGCTGATTGCTTATGAAGCGGATACTTTACCCTTCAAGTTTAGCGTGATCATTTCCAACAAAGGAAATGGAAAGCCTTGCTCGGATTATGAATGTAAGAATATAAATAAGGTCATCTTTAACTTTAGTAGGCTTACTCAGAATGTTAAAATAGCTTGCGAAAAGGGGCCAGGAGAAATTAACCTGATTAAATCAGGAAGGTATGCTCATTTTGAGTGTTCGGGTAATTTGACTAACGTAAAAGAGGTTTCTACCCAGCTAATAGGATTCATCGTAAACTACACCTATATGGAGACGCTCTCTTCTCCTACTATAACAGTCGAGCCCGTGAGTTTTGAAAGATGAGTTTCGCCTTCTGAAGAAGAAATACCACAACCATCTTCAGAATGTCCAGGTCACTATTCTCATTCAAGTAACCTTAATTATTTTTTCCCAAAAAAGAAAGAGGAGGAAAAATATTTGGAAGAACTAAAGAAGAAGTGGAGAAAAGAAACAATTTATAATTTAAAGCCCAAAATAAATTTATGAAAAAATCGTTAATTTTGCTTTTAATTCCATTGATTGCTTTCTCTGGATGCATAGGCGGGATCCCAGGAGTTCCTACAGGTGCTAAAGGTGGAGATATTTCTGTAAGTTTTAGCGTTGATTCAACAGAAATCCCAGCTGGAAATCCGTTGGGCTTAAGTATATCGATAGAGAATAATGCTCTTAATCCCATGAGAAATGTTAAGGTGAAAATAACAGAACCAGAAGGATGGACAAAGGTGATGGAACCAACCTTGATAGGTGATATAGAAAGAGAAGGAATGTGGGAAGGTGTATGGATTTATAGTGCGCCATCTAACGTACAAGTTGATACACCTTATAAGTTTTATGCGAAACTTACTTTTGCGATGAATACAAGTAGAGGAGTTTCCGTAACATTGGTTTCTTATGACTATTATAAGAGAACTAAAGAAAGATCTCGGGTGTCGACAGCAACTCCTGATACAGGAGGACCTATAGGAATTGAATTTGGTCAGCTTGGGCAGATGAGCTATATGTACTCTGGACATGAAACAAGAATTCCAATAAAAGTTATAATAACCAATAGAGGAGCAGGAAAAGCCTATATAGGAGATGAACCAACTTCTACGAACCTAAATAAAGTTATGTTCTATGCTTCAGGAAAAAATTTGAACTGTCCCTATGACGGAAAGGAGATATATCTTATGAAGGACGGGTCAGTAGCTACTGTAATGTGTTATATTCAAATACCGCCGGAGGAATTTACTGATATAAAATCATTTTCTGTTTCGGTAAGAGTGGAGTATAATTATGTCTATGATCTGATTTCCCCGACTATAACTGTTTTGTCAGCACCCGGAGGGGGTGTAGCTTTAGAGGAATGCACAGGAACACCCACATTCTCGTGTAGTGATTTCAGCGGGGATGTTAATGGCGATGGTGAGATAGATATACTAGATATTACAGCGTGTCTGGGAACTGGTTGCTGTAATTCAACTGGATATCCTAATAATGAATGCGTGCCTCTTCCCTGTAATTCCTATGAAACGAGGAGTCAGTGTGAAACTTGCGGTTGCTCTTGGGGTTAATGGGCCTGCCCGGAATCGAACCGGGGTTTCCGCTGCGTGAGAGCGGCTTTAGTTTTCAGTCCTACCACTAGACTACAGGCCCTTAAAAATCTTTTAAACTTTTTTGAAATTGAATTTTTATTTTTTTATTCTCAACTTTTTCATCAAAAACAGGCTTGCCATAGACTCCATCGTATCCAGGTATAAAACTAACTCTACCTTCCCTTACCTTTACTATGGCTTCAGCGATTTTTTTGCTAGTAACTTTTTCCAGTTCTTCCTTCGAAGCGTTTAACAAAACGTTTAGCTCATTCCCAAACTTTCCTATTAGCTTATCGTGCTCCTCCAAAACTTTTTTCGAGTAAAGCTGCTCTATACCCAGAGCAAAAGAAATTATCTCGTACAAAGGCAATAGGCTCTTGAAAGGTATAGCATTCTTGGGAACAAACCCTTCTTCTCTATCAGCTAATTCTTCCACCCTATGCAGCACACCTATGGTTAATTTCTTCCCGCATTTTGGGCAGATGTTATTCAGCTTAATAGCATCCTTTGGGTGCAAGCTTATTCCGCATTTCCTATGGCCGTCAAAATGATACTTTCCATAAGATGGTGGGACTTCTATCGTGAAAAGAAACCTTCTCTTATCCTTTTTCTTGACAATCTCCAAAATTTCCCAATAGCTAGGCTTTTTAACCTCAAAAACGTTAGCTTCTCTTCCTAAGCGCCAGGGCCAGGGTGAATGAGAATCGCTATTGCTAAGCAAAGTAAATCTATCTAAAGAGCTCAACCTCCAATTCATCGGGGGGTCTGAATTTCCGCACCAGACGGGTATACCATTTCTCCTGACGTAAATTATTTTATTAGGAACCGAAACACAATATACCTTACCTCTATAATCCACCCACCTTTCCACCCATTTTTTATTTTTTCTGAAGCCAGCTGGGTGTACACGATGTTCGTTTTTTCTTATGAAATAAACAACCCAAGTATGATGCTTGTTTTTATGTCCTGAAGGAAATGTGCTATCTCCAGGTTTCAGAGCTGGTTTCCAATACGCTGACATTCCAAGCTTTAGTGCTATTTCTTGTAGGTCGTCCCTTAATTTAGGGGAACTTGTGGTGGCAGAAAGTCCTTTCATACTTCTACCATATCTATGCCCATCTCCTTTAATGTAATAATCAAAGAATATTTGCAATAAACTCTTAGATAGCTCCTTTATATTTTTGGGTACAAACTTTTCATGAGCCTTGCCAAATTGTTTTAGATAACTCCAAAGTTGAAAATTCCTTACTCTTAACTGATTTTTCCATAAATACGGTTTGAATCCCATTTTTTCTAGTATAGTTTTCATTTCCTTGAGCAAGTTTTGATCATTATTGGATACAACAACATTGTATTCACCATATTTTTTGTTCCGAGTAGTATGTCCTTCTGCTATCCAAAACCCAAAAAATTTAAGCCAAAGTTTGATAGGCAATTTTTTTTCTCTTACTTTTCGATATCCAGAATAGTGTTTACTTCCGTGAGGGATTTTAACTGCTGGAAGGATAAAATATTTTTTCTCTTTTCCTATCCATTCCCCATTTTTCTTAAAGATTTTTTCCTTTCCAAACCTTTCATCAGCTCTTATCAGTTTTATAGGTGATGGTTTTTTACATAAAGGATACTTCCTTATTGCAAGCTTGTGGTTTGGAGTTACAAGCAAGTCTACCCTTGATGTTTTTATCCTATACATCTTACCCCTATAGTTATAATGATAAATTTTTGTGGGGTTTTGAAATTCTATCGTTTCAGTTTTTCTATTAAGTGTACAAATTTTATCTGTTTGGGTTACTTCCCAAAATTTTTTCCATCCATTTTCTGTTAAAACTTCTGTTTCAGGATCATAACAACTAAGTCCTGTTTCAATAGCAAAAATATTTTTCGTTTGATCTTCGTAGCATTCTTCTACAGAATCGAATCCTGACCTGCTTCCTAAGCATGACATCCAGGGTGTCCAGGCATGTGAAGGATAAATCAAGATATCTTTACTTATCTCCATCAAAATTTCGACCAGCTGAGAAGCACTAAGGTTTAGAATAGGCCTTCCATCAGCTTTTAGATTTCCATACTTAGCTAAAGCTTCGTTTATTTGTTCAACGATTTCGAAAGAAGGAGCATGGATTACGTGATGAATTCTTTTTAACTTTCCTCCATAGCTAAAATAAGTTGCAACCTCGCAAGTAAGCATGAAATAAACGGCTTCATACTCAAACAGCCCAGCATCCTCTATGGGCTTAAGCTTTTCCTTTAGTTCTTTCAACCAAAGAGGAAAAGTAAAATCGCCTGTTCCGACCAAGTTTAAACCTTTAAGCTTAGCTCCTTTAGCGATTCCGTCTATATCCATTTCCTTAGAAGTTGCTCTAGAATACTTTGAATGTATATGAAAGTCGCAAATCAATCGCATCTTCTCAAATCCTTTTCCTAACCTTCCAATGGCTATGGGTTTTTAAGGCAAAGCTATCCGCAAGAAAATCTAAGAATAGATGGCAAATCATAGCTAAAATAAAGACGCCTAAATAAAAGTTCATCAAGCTAGCTATGGGTAAGCTGATCAATAAAGCTATAATAGTCGGGAAATTGTGGAAAAGGAGGAAAGCTCTCCTGTACCTATCGCTCGTAAAGCAATACTTTAAAAAGCTTCTAAAATTTTTGAAGCGGCGTGTAGCCCAGATGCTTAAATGATCTATGTCTGGCAAGAAACTTCCGAGAAAGATTGAAATTATTAAGTAAATATCTATCCCTCTTTTTAATCCGATGAGCTCGAGTAAAAGAAGCGGTAGGATAAAATGAGAAAGGTTGTGAAGCAAGGTGCTGAGCTTCATTCCTCACACCAAATAAAAGATTACCATTACAATCGAAATTATAAACATTACAACCCAAACCCAAATCTTCCATAGCATTATCTTGCTTCCATCCAAAGGCTTTATGGGCAATAGATTAAATAGAGCGAGCCATGCGTTGGCAAAAGCTATAATTCTGGCTATGCTGCTTGGTATTAAGCTAAATATCAATGCAAGCAATAGGTTAGTTGCTGGGCCAGCAAAAGCTATAATCCCCATTTCGTTCACGGTTAGAGCAGCTACTCTAAAACCCCATCTACCAAAGGTATAAGGATAAATCACTACTGCTCCAGGAGCCACAAACTTAAAGCTTCCAAGGCTTGCTAAGGTTATTAGAACCGCGAATATTAGGCCAGAATACCAAGCCCTGTAAAAAGCTGCACACCCAAACTTCCTTGCAACAAACTTATGGGCCAATTCATGGAATAAAAAAGCTGTGATTACGACTAGCAGATAAATCGGAAAAGTTTCAAACCTGGGAAATGAAAAGATGAAAGTTATTACAAGGACAGAAATTATTATTTCCTTAATTTCTCTCGAAGTAAACAATTCCATGATTAACTATTGTAAAAGAAAATATTTTAATGCTTCTTGAATGGTCGAAACTTCCTTGACCTCTATTCCAACCTCTTTTCCCACATCTATTTTCTTAGGCTTATACTCGGTAGTGCAATAAGTAATAAAGCCGAATTTCTCGCAGTGCTGCTCAGGCTCGTAATAGGTCTGAACAGCTTGCCCTTCAGGAACCAAAAACAGTTTAGCGCCAACATCCTTAGCGGCTTTTGCTTTTGCCACTATTCCGCCTACGGGCCCAATAGTACCGTCATGGTTTATGGTTCCTGTCATCATCACGCTTTCGTTTATGGTTCTGTTTTCTATTGCAGCGATCGTTGCTACGGTTATGGCTGCTCCGGCAGAAGGGCCCTCTATTATGGAAGCATTCGTTTCTATGGCATAGACTAAGTCTACGTGCGATAAATCAATTCCCGTAACGTTTTCAGCAACTCTTTTAGCCAACCTTATGGAATGCTGAGTATCTATCCAGAAAAGTAACTGATCAATGTTGACTAAGGTTCTTCCTTCTCCAGGCTTTGCCTCTACTTTTAAGGTCGTTACCACGCCATTCCCTTTGTTGTCGACTGCAGGAATTTTCAAGGAGACTTTTGGAAAGGAAAAGTTTGTTAAGACTATTTTCCTGGTTTTTTCAACGATTTTAACACTAGTGGGAACTTGAATGCTTGCAGTCAGGAATATGGAAAGGAGGATTAAAGCAAGGATTACTACTAGAAACGAGGAAACAATTTTTTCCATAGATTTTAATACTAGCTGAAAGAGCTTAAATTTTTCCTAAATTGCAGGGGGCACGCCTCGGGTGGACATAGCTTCCCAAGCTAGTTAATCTGCATGCCCTTCTCCACCCTGCAACCCCTACAGCGCCTTGCTACCTGGTTACCCTTGCTTCCTTCCGGACCTGGGGGGTTTCCAGATAGCAAGACCCATAGGGACAGGGCTTCCTAGTTAAACATGCAGGCTAGCTTGAGTTGCTATGCCGCCCCTCGGCTATGGTCGGCCATGTAGACCATTTGCCACCTCTTTCGAGGTACGGGAGGCCTAGCCCCGCGACCAGAGGCCCCCTGCAAATTAAAAAATAGAAAATTCTTTTTATAAGCTTAACTATTATAGATTATGAAAAAGGAAAAGATTTCTCTTGATTTAAAGCCAAACCCATCCCTTACAGTTTATTATTTCCTCACAAGAGGTCTGTTAATTGCTCTAATTCTTTCATCAGTATTTTTCTTGACAAGCCCATCGATTTCTTCTTTCCTCTTCAACCCTCAAAATCCCCTTTCTCTTTACAATTCAATCCTAGCAGCAACTCTCTGGATCCTCTTTGGCATCTCCATTTCCCTCTTCCTATCCGTATTCTACTCCAATTCCCTAAGAAAATCCCTTAGGCTTAAGATAATCGGCAATTACTTGTACTACAAAGGAGGAGTTTTCTTTAAAAGAGAAATTTTGATTCCCTTAGATAGCTTAAAAAGCGTTGAGGCCTCGCAAAACTTTCTCGAAAAACTCCTAGGCTTTTTTTCTCTGAGGATTTATTTCTCGAATAAAACGCTTAAATTTCCTGGAGTAGAAAAAGGTTTGGAATTGGCCAGCTTCATCCTAGAGTTTAAGGATTAGCTTAAAATCTCTCTTATCTTCTCGATACTCTCAGGATTTGCAAGCGTTGACAAATCTCCAAGCTCCTTTTCTCTTGCAACAAGCTTTTTGAGAATCCTTCTCATTATTTTCCCGCTTCTTGTTTTTGGCAGATCTTGAACGAAGAAAACTTTTGCAGGTCTTGCTATTGGCCCAATATACTTTTCTGCTTGCTTGACAACTTCTCTCTCCAAATTTTCAGAAGGTTGAAACCCAGGCTTAAGGATTACAAAGGCAACAGGAACTTCGCCTTTAATCTCATGGGGCATCGGGACTATCGCGCATTCAGCGATAGCATAATGCCTTGTTATCGCATCCTCAAGCTCTGCAGTAGAAATCCTATGGCCAGCAACCTTCATCACATCGTCTACCCTTCCAGTAAGCCTAAAGTTTCCCTTTTCATCCTTCCATGCTCCATCGCTGGTAAAGTAAATTTTCTTCCCATATTTTGACCAGTAGGTTTTCACGTATCTCTCATGATTTTTGTACAAACCTCTGAGCATTCCAGGAGCGAAGGGCGGTAGCTGAACCAAATTTCCTTCTTGATAAGGTTTGCAAACCTTTCCATTCTCATCCAAAACTTCATGCCTAGTTCCTGGAAAGCTTCTGCCTGCAAAGCATGGAACGAAAGGTCCTATTCCTGGCAAAGCATTTATTAGAGTACCCCCTGTTTCGGTTTGCCACCAAGTATCTATCAATGGACACCTTCCTTTTCCAACTTCCTTGAAAAACCATAGCCATGCCTCCTTATTTATTACCTCGCCCACGGAACCCAAAATCCTTAAGCTACTCAAATCATGCTTTTTAACAAGCCTTCCATCGTATCTTGCAAACATCCTTATTGCCGTAGGGGCAGTATAAAAAACTGTAACCCCATATTTGTCTATTATTTCGCACCATCTATCAGGCTCGGGCCAGTCCAAAGCCCCTTCGTACATGACTAAAGTTGCTCCATTAGCTAAAATTCCATAGCAACCGTAAGTATGTCCAGTAATCCAGCCTAGGTCTGCAGTACACCACATTATATCATCTTCGTGCAAATCAAAATTCCACTTTGCAGTCCAGTAAGCTTGAACCAAATAGCCGCCCGTGTCATGAATTATTCCCTTAGGCCTTCCCGTGGTGCCTGAAGAAAAGAGAATGAACAGAATGTCTTCGGAACGCATGCTAGCTGGCTTGTAGTAATCCTTAGCTTTTTTCATCAATTCATCCCACCAATAATCCCTCCCTTCCTTCATACTTACTTCTAATTTTTCTCCCAACCTTCTAACCACAACAACTTTCTCAACCTTCGTCTCTTTTATTCCTTCGTCAGCTTTTTCTTTTAGGTTTATTATTTTTCCCCTTCGATAATAACCATCTGCGGTTATCAAGAATTTGGCATCCGTATCTTGTAATCTTATTTTCAAGGCTTCTGAGCTGAAAGCAGAGAAAACAACGGTATGGATAGCTCCTATTCTCGCGCAAGCCAGCATCGAAATTATGGCTTCTGGTATCATCGGCAAGTAAATCCCTACCACATCGCCCTTTTTAGCCCCAAGCTCTTTCAAAACGTTCGCGAACTTGTTTACTTGCTTATAAAGTTCATAGTAAGTCAAAACTCTTTCCCTTTCTTCTTTAGGCTCAGGCTCCCAGAAGATCGCAACCTTATTCCTTCTTTTTTCCAAATGTCTATCTAAGCAGTTGAAGGAAGCGTTCAGTTTACCGCCGACAAACCATTTAAAATAGGGAGGTTTTTCGACATAAGCTTTCTTCCATTTTTTGAACCAGGTTATCCCTTCTTTTGCAAGTTTTTCCCAGAATTTTATGGGATTTTTATTAGCCTCCTTATAAATCTTTTCATCGGATACCCAAGCCCTCTTTTTCATAGCCTTAGAAGGCCAATAAATTCCTCCCCTACCCTTCTTAACCCATTTTATAACCATTAAATTTAATTTGTATTTTTTGGTTAAAATCTTTTAAACTAAGCTTAGGGAAAGAAGGATTAGGGTTATTAGGGTTCCTATCAAAACCATTTTCATTCCCCATAAGGCAGGATTCTCTTCTGAAATCTTTCCCAAATAAATTCCTAAGCCGAAAAGTAGACTGAAAACCAGGAGCAAGGATATAAGAAAAGCTAATTCAAAGCTTATTAGGTTTAAAACAGAGAGAAAGAAGGGAAGGGAAGAAATTGCTAAGAAAATCAGCGGAGAGATTGCGTTTATTAGGCCTGAGTACAAGCAAGCAAAGCTGGCAGCCCTTTCTACTATAGTCCTCTTCAGCTTGGTTAGCATGATTCTTTCCAATCTCTTAATCCTTTTCGCCCTTTCAGCCCTTTCGCTCATATAGGTTCCAAAAAAACCAGAAAGAGCTACTGCAAAGCCTGTTGAGAAAGAGGCTATAAGAACCAAGCTCGCATTTCTATTCCCGCTTATGTAAATTCCTAGGAGTAGGCCTAAAAAGGTTAGAATTCCATCAAAGCCGTTCATGACAAAGTATCTTCTTGAGACCTCTTCTACCCTGCTTATCTCCTTATACTTCCTGATAAGCTTTAAAAACTTCATCCTATCTACTTTTCAGAAACTATTTTCCTTCCAGCAGAGACTGCATCTACAGATTGGACAGAAGCCCCCAAATTCCTCAAGATTTTTTCTATGTTCTTAAATTCAAGCCTCCTTCCTTCTATTATTATCCTCACGCTTTCGACTTCGGTCTCTTTATTGTAGGTTACTATGGTCACACCATCCACTCCCTTAAGCTTAGAAATTTCTGTCGCAAGGTCGACATTACTAGGCCTATGGGGCTTGAGAACGTCTAGCACAAGCCTTCTAAGCATGGAATCTTCAAATAATTATCAAGTTTTAACTTAATAAATTTTTATTATCTGAAATTCGAAAAGAGTAAAGCTTATATACTTTTTGGGAAATTAGAAAAGATTAGGTGAAGTGATGGAAGAGGAATGGGAAGAGGAGGAGGAAAGCGAGGAAGAGTTTGAGGAGCTGGAGGAATTCGAGGAAATGGAGGAAAGCGAGGAAGAGTTTTAGCGATTAATCCTTTTTCTTTTTTATTCTTTAAAAATAATTATGCTTTCTTTAGATTTAGGGAAAAAATTAGTCAGACTTGCAAGAAGTTCTATAGAGAGAAGCTTTAAAGAAGGTTTTAAAGTAGAAATGGTTAGGGAGAAGAAGCTGAAGGAAAAAAGAGGAGTTTTTGTAACCCTAAGGACATTTCCAGAAAATAGATTGCGGGGTTGCATAGGCTTCCCTTATCCTTCCTTACCTTTGTACGAGGCTGTTCAAAAAGCTGCATATTCAGCTGCTTTCGAAGATTTTAGGTTTACTCCCTTAAGAAAAGAGGAGCTTGAAAAGATTACTTTAGAAATTTCTGTCCTAAGCAAGCCAAAGCTAATAAAAGTTAAGGATGCAAGCGAGTATTTTAAAAAAATAGAAATAGGTAAGGATGGTTTGATAATCCAGAATGGTCCTTTTTCTGGCTTGTTATTACCTCAAGTTCCAATAGAAATGAATTGGAGTGTAGAGGAATTTCTTGAAAATCTTTGTTATAAGGCTAATCTAACTCCAGATTTCATTTGGGATAAAAATACAAAAATATGGAAGTTTCAGGCCCAAATTTTTACTGAAACCAAACCAAAAGGTGAAATAAAGGAAATTAAACTAATCAAACATGGAAAATAAAGAGCTTTCTTTGGTTTCTCCCTTTCTACAATTTTCACACAACCATTTTCCTTTTACTTTCAAAATGCATTTCACACAACCTATCTTCTTGCAATTCTCGCATTCTATCAGCTCTTGAACTCTTGACTTGCAGCTTGGACAAACGAGTTTCATAATAATTATTTGGATTTCTTTATTTATTACTGAAAGGAAGTTACTTTAGCTTGCTTAAACCTTAAGCTTAAATATGTTTCTAATTTTAAGAAAAATAGGTGGAAAGATGGCAGTAGTTGGAGATCTTGTTCTCCTAGGCTTAGCCTTTCTGCTAGCTCCAGTCTTTGCAGAATATTCAAGGATTAGGAAAAAAGCAGAAAAAGGCTTTAACTGGATAGCAGCAGCAGGAATATTGTTTCTTTTCGCAGGAACTTTGAGCACAAGCATAATGCCAGCTACTTTAGCAGATACTCTAGGAGAGCTATACATTAGAGAGCTTTTCTATGTAGTAGGATGGATTTTTGCTTTAATAGGAACAGTGTTTGGAGCTTATG
>CAYYER010000009.1:0-567 GCA_964471045.1 uncultured archaeon
CCTCATTCCTTGCTTGCGATCTGTTTCCTTCGGTCAGATAAACTTTTAAGTAATCGTGCTTTTCCTCAAGCCTTTTGAGATAGCTCGGCAATTCTCCCTTAAGCATGACAAGAATCTCAAATCCATCTCTTCCAAAATTTTCAATTTCCCTTACTATGGATTTTAGAGTTTTTTCGAGGTAGGGCTCGTCAGACAGAGCAGGGACTATGAATGAAATCATTAAAAAATTTTTTAATCCAGATTTTTAAATCTGCAATATGGAAAGGAAAGAGGGAGGTAAAAATTTTAAGAGAAAGGGCAAAAACTTTTCTCGAGTTTGCTTCTAAGTTCAAGAAATTTGTTGATGGTTTATGAACTATAGAAAAATTCTTGAGAGAAAACTCAACGAAAGGAAAAAGGTTCTAAAAAATTTTGATAGTTATTTGAAGAAGATTAAAGAAGTTGTAAAATCTTATGATAGAATGCAAAGGTTTTTCTTTTTGGAAGTTTTCTAGATAAAAAAAAAGTTTAGCGTTGCTAGCGATATAGATGTTTTAATAAAAATCGATGAATTAAATGGATTAGAAG
>CAYYER010000009.1:577-13343 GCA_964471045.1 uncultured archaeon
ATGTTACACGTATAACAAAAAAATTCAGAGTTTATTGCTTAAAAACAAACTTCATGAGTTTATTTCCTGTGATCAGCCCAAGCTTTCCTTTTTTTACTGCAAACTCGTCAAAGCTTTTAACCTCATCCCTTCCTTTCCCAAAGACTAATAGAGGAACTGGACCATACTCATGCTTCCTAGTCTTGCAAGCAGTTATGTGGTCGCAAGTAACTACTAGTATCCCTTCAAAATTCCTGAATCTTTCCAGCTGCTTGTCTATAGCTTCTATGAACATCCTTTTTTTGTGGAAATCGCCATCGTGAGCAGGCTCATCAGGCCCTTTAATGTGAGCAAATATGAAATCATATTCAAGCAATGCATCCTCTATAGCAGAAAATATAAACCTAAGCGTCGGTTCAAACCTTAATTCAGGAACGGTAATAGCATTCATCCCAGCCGTTAAGCATAAGCCCTTTATGCAACCATTCTCAGCTATGCATAGAGCACTTCCTATCCTATACTTTCTAACAAAATTTTCAAGCTTCGGCAATCTATTGCCTGCTTCTCTAGTTAAAATATAGTTTGCAGGAGGCAATCCACGCTTAATCCTTTCCTCGTTTGCAGGATGAAACTCGATTACTTGCTTAGCACTGTCCAAAAAATCTTGGACAAGCTTTGCGGCTCTTCTTGCTCCAGCTTCCAAAGCTTCAACTTTTTTAACCTTTTGCCTTGCGTAAAAAGGATCACTATCCGTAATCCTATCGCTAAGCTTAGCCTTAAGCACCAAAACTGCCCTATGCTCGTAGGTTCTCATGAAGATGAATTTAACTGGCAAATGAACATGCTCGTTTATAGCCCTTGCTAGCTCATCCAGGCCGAAGGAATCCCTTCCAACTCTCCTATCCACAACTACCAAATCTCTATCGACGGTTGCAAAATTACATCTTAAGGCTAAGTGTCCCTCTGTGTAAGGCAAATTGGTACCAACAGCCTCCAGAGGCCCTCGCTTCAAATAGTACTTTTCTGGCTTGTAGCCGAGCAGGGAAAGTAAAGCTAGATGGCTTACGCTTGCTCTGGTCAGCTCGCTCCAAAACTTTTTCTTAACGGGAATTATCTCTCCTGTCAGGCCTAAGCTTGCTAAATAGTTTAGATTTGGCTTATGGGCCTCGCTCAAAGGAGTTTTTCCGTTCAAGGGTAAGTCAGCCAAGCCATCTATCATCAAGAAAACAACTTTTTGCTTGAGCTTACTCTCCACCCTCTTAATTCTTGGCTTTTTCTCCTTCTTTCGCCTTCTACCCATAATTAAAATTAGTTTTCAAAAAAGAAAAATCATTAGAAAATATAACCATAAAATTTTTAAATTTAAAAAGGTAAGATTAAAAAGATGGTAAAGACTACTATAAGCTTGGACGATGAAATCTATAAGAAACTAATCAAGGAATCCATAGAGAGGTTTGGCTCTACGAAAAAATTATCTTGGCTGATAAACGAAAAACTAAGGCTTAGTGAAAAAATTTCTACTCGCGAAAAATCTATAGTCGAAAAGACTTTTGGCTTATGGAAAGAATGGAAAGTTCCTAGTAAGGAATATGTTAGAAGGATTAGAAAAGAGAGCGAGAAAAGGCTGAAGAGGATGGGGCTATGAAGTATGTATTCGATACGACTATTCTCGTAGACCATTTGAGGAACGTGAAGGAAGCAAAGTATCTTGTACAAAAAGTTGAAAGGGGAGAAATAGATGGTATAATTTCTGTGATTACGGAGGCTGAGCTTCTTTCGGCAAAAAGATGCGAAAGAAAGGAAGAGAGAGAAATGATAGAAGAATTGCTAAAAATCTTTCGAAAGGTTGAGCTAACGAACAAAATAGGGAAAAAGGCATCCGAGTTTAGAAGAAAATATGGAGCTAGTTTGCTGGACTGTATAATAGCTGCTACAGCTTTCGAGGAAAAATGCAGGGTTTTAACGCTTAACCTTAAAGATTTCCAAAAAATAGAAGAGATAGAGGTTGAAAAACCCTACTAATTTTAGGTAAAGATTGAGATTAAAAAATAAATAAGTTGAATTCAAATTTTTACCTATGAGTTTTCCTACAGTAATAACCCATGGGGATGCTGACGGAATAATTTGTTTATCCTTATTCCTAAAGCATTTGGGGAATGCAAAGGCGAGAATTTTTTTCTCTTCAGCCTTCAAGCTTATAGACACGATTTGCAACTCTATAATCGGAAGGAGAGATTTGAAAGAAATTTACATCTTTGATTTAGCCGGAGATTTAAAGGCTTTAAGGATAGCTTCTGCTTACGATAAGGTTTTGTGGATAGACCATCATGAATGGAAAGTCGAATCCGTTCCTGAAAACGTCGAGCTTTTCATAGACTCGAGTTCCCCAAGCGCTTCCCAGCTGGTTGCTAAGTATTTTAACATAGAGTCTAACCTAGTAAGCCTAGCCAATGAAATCGATGTCAATTCGGTTAAGAGCGAAGATTCGATCTATTTAAGGGATTTGGTGGCGAGCCTTAAATGGAAGTATTCGGGCAGGCTTTTGGCGAACAAGCTTAAGAATTTAGCGATTACCCTAGCATTTTCTGGCCTGGAAGAATTCGAAAAGGACGCAAAGATAGCCGAGCTAATGAATGAGTATTCGAACTGGGTTAAGGAAAGGGAAAACGAAGTCCTTTCGAAAACAAGAATATTCGACGTAAACGGGAACAAGATTGCGGTATATGAAACTTTTGACTTAGTTCCGATTTACATAGTTAACAACAAGCTCTTGGAGCATGAGCAAGCACCCTTCGATATAGTTGCTGTAATAATGCACAGGCTAAACCTAAAAACCAAGCAAATTGGGACGAAAATAGAGCTGAGAACCCATACGGAAAAGGATATCTATCCTATTGCTCAAAGCCTGGGGGGAGGAGGGCATAAAAAAGCTTGCGCAGCAACCCTGCAAGAATTTATGAACACAGAGAAGTTTATCCAGCGAATTAAAGATTTAGGGATTTAAAACCCAAGCTCCTTCAAAACCTCTTCTGCATACTCAGCCAGTTTTTTAGCCAAGTTTGCTTTTGCTACCATGAGCTTTTTCTTAACCCTAGGATCTTTTCCTTTCAGCTGCTCTATAGACCATAGAGCTAGATAAGCTGATTGAAGCTCCAGCCAAAAACAAGCTTTCTTCAAGAACTTTTTCGCATCTTTCAAATTATTCGAAGCTAGAGCTAGATTTTTCCATTTTTGGTAGTAGTGGGAGCATAGCTCTATTTGCTGCCTCAAATCCATATTTACTATCTAGAAGTGATAAATATTTAAATGTTACTACTAAAAGGTTAAATATGTCTTGCGAGATTTGCAAGAAAAAACTAAGCTTAGAGGATTCGCAAATTTTCATGAATGGGAAGTTTTACTGCATAGAATGCTTTAAGAATCACAAGCAAAAATGATTAACTTTTCTCTATCAAGCGAAGCGATTTTTTAAGTCTAGAGATCTGCCACTTACATATTCTTCAAACTTCCTTTTTCCAAGTTCAGAAATAGTATACCTTACAGATGGTTTTCTTCCCTCAAACCATCTTCTTGAGTTAATATAACCAGCTCTTTCTAAATAACGAAGGTGACCAGCTAAGTTACCTGAAGATAAATTCTTCATAGATTTTTGAAGAGAATGAAGAAGATTAGAGAAACTCATTTCTTGAGTATAAAGGGATTCTAATATCAAGAATTTCACGGGCTCGTGGACTACTCTATCAAAACCCGGCCAAGCCTCCATACTCTTTAGTTTTAGAGTTCTTAAGAATTTAAATTTTGATGTTGTCACTAAAGTATAGTAACAAGAATAGAAATCTTTAAATGCTAATTTTTGTTACTATTTTTTGGTGGTAATATGGTAAATTATAAGTGGAATGGTAATGGTGAAAGAGATTCAGGGATCTACATCATCGGAAAAAGGCTAAAAGAGAAGCTCGATGGCATAGCATTCTTGCCCGGTACTACCACTAAGCTCCCTGCAGTAAAAACTCCTGAGTACAAGCCAGCCGTTAGGGATGCGAGAAGAGCATGGTTTGAGGCCATCTGGTAAATTTTTCCTTTTTTACTTATCTTGACTTGTCTTCAGTTAACTTTAAATAGTTTACTACTTATAAGTAATGATTACCCCTTGAGGTGATGTAATGAGAAAGCCTTTCGATGTTTACAAGCTGCCTTACAGGATATCTTTTGAGAAAGATCCTTATGAGCAGGAAGAGAAAGAAGTACCTTACAAAATAGAAAAGATTAAAGGAAGGGAAAGAGTTGAAGTCGAGAAGATTGTTGAAAAGGAAAGGAAAAAAGTTTTGACCTTACCTTCTGGCTTGCTAAAGGAAGAGGAAAGCTTTAGCTTAGAGGATATCGGCTCTAAAATTGTTGGAAACATTTTCGATAGGGTTAAGTTCTTAAAACAAAGGATTTTGGAGCTAGAAGAAGCCATAGAGGCAAGGAAGGAAATGAACAAGAAGTTCAACGAAGAAATAGAGAGGGAAATAGCCGAGCTTGAAAGAATCTTGCCAACCATCTCTGACAAGGAAGAGCTCAGAGAGTTCAAGCTCAACCTGATGATGCTACGCATGGAAAAGAGGAAGGAAAACACAAACTTCTGGAAGGATATAGTAGCTTTGAAAAAGCAGCTTAGGGAGCTCTTGGAAGAGTATGAGATTGAATCAAAGCTCTCAAGAATCTTAGGCGGTGGAAATGGAAGAATTCAACATATCTGAGGAAGTGAAAAGGTTGGTTCCCTTTTTGGGCAAGGAAAAGGCTGCAAAGCTTGAGGTAGCTTATTGTCTAGGGAATGAAAATTATAGGAAGAAAATCGTAGAGCTTATAGAAGGAATAAAAGCCATTGCCCTTTCTGATAAGGAGCTTAGGGAGGGCATTCTAATAGAACCCCCTCCAAAGGAAATAGCAAGCAAGGGAGAAATAGAGTTTGGAAAGATCTTGTACGGAAGAAAAGAATTGTACCCGCTTTTCATCCAAACAAAGGATTTGCTCACTCACGTAGGAATCTTTGGATCTTCGGGCTCGGGAAAAACTAACTTGGTTCATTACTTGGTAAAAGAGCTTGCAAAGCAAGAAATCCCAGTTTTAATATTCGATTTCTCAAAAAGGAATTATCGCGATTTGCTGGCTACCGAGCTCAAGGAAAGGATTACAATCTATACGGTCGGGAGGAATTTGGTACCTTTTAAGTTCAATCCACTAGTTCCTCCTAGAGGAGTTCAAGTTTCTCAATGGATAAAAGAGTTTGCAGAAATTTTCGACCATGCTTACTGGCTCATGGGAGGAGGAAGGCATATAATTCTAAGAGCTCTAGACGAACTCTATGCAAAATTTAGTCCAGCCTATCCGAAGATTTTTGACGTAAAGAATTACTTAGAAAAGCTTTCTTATGCTCAACTCTCTCCAAGAGAGAGAAACTGGGTTGCTACTGCAAAAAGGCCTTTGGAATCGCTTTGCTTCAGGGAAACTGGTGAGATCTTTGATTGCGAGCAAGGGATTAAACCCTCAAGCTTTTTTGAAAGAGGGAAGATTACTGTTTTAGAGCTGGATGTTTTGGCAAGCGACGATAAAACCTTCCTGATAGAAATTTTGCTCCAATGGATAAGGGATTGGCTTTTGGTTAGTAGTATAAGGGAGAAATTAGTTGGCGTGATAGTTTTGGAAGAAGCCCATCATGTTCTGAACAGGGAAAAGTCTAAAAAGTTTGGAATAGAATGCGTTACCGACTTGATTTTTAGGGAAATAAGAGAGTTGGGAATTGGAATGGTTTATACTGACCAGCACCCTTCCTTGGTAAGCTACCCAGCTTTGGGAAATACTTCCACGCATGTTTACATGAATCTAGGCTTGGACACGAAGCATTCTTCAGACATTCAAGACGCAAGCAACATGCTCGGTTTAAAGAAAGAGGATTCAGGATATTTGAGAAGATTGCCCGTGGGGCATGCCTTCATTTTAATCAGGAGGTCTGAATTCCCAAATCCATTCCTCGTAAAGTTTCCTTTGTTGCTTAAAGAAAGGGGGAAAATAGACGATAAAATCTTAAGGAAGCTTATGGAAGAAAAAGTTGTAAAGTTTGTGAAGTCGAGAAAAAAAGAGAAAGTCCCTGAGGTTGAGATCGAAGAAGAGTTTAAAAAAGTTTCGAGCAATGGCTGGAGAATAATAGAAGCTCTTGGGAATTTTAAAGCATGCACGACTTCTGAAATTTACAAGCTTTTGAGAATTTCTGGAAGAGTTTTCAAGCAGGAAGTTAAAAAGCTTGCAGACCTAAACTTGGTTGCTTGGAAGAGAGCAAAGGTTTACAGGCAAAAGGCAATATTTTACTTTTTAACGAGGAAAGGGGAGCTTGCATTCATGTTCAAATTCAGAAGAATTCCGGAAGAAAAAGTTGAGATGGAGAAGAGAAAGATTTTGAACCGACTGGAAAGAATGGGTTACAAGGTTAAGGAAGTCAAGGATGAAAGAGTTTGCTGCGAAAAGAATGGAAAGGAGGTTCTAATCTTCCTCGAAGACTCTTCAGAGAGAAATAAAATTTTGAATCATGTGAGAGAAAGTTTACAAAACCTGGAAGGATATTTTGTTTGTGCTTCAGAAAAGATCAAGAACTGCTTGTTGCAAGCTTGTGCAAGAGAGAGCTTTTTATCCAGAGCAAACTTTACAGTTTTTATTTTAGGCGAAAAAGGTTTTGAAAGAGTTGAGTTTTTAGCTTAGCGTAAGATTTAAATATTTTTTTCTTTTGATATTTTATTACCATTGATAAATGATAAATATTTAGTTTGAGTGGCTGCAGGAATCCAAAAAGCTAAAAAAAAGCTAAAGGAAAAGAAAGTTAAAGACCTTGAGAATTGGTATAAGGTCGATTAAAGAAGGAGAAAAAAATGCCCGAAATCTTTTTCTAGCTGGTTTAGTTTTCCCCATTCTTTAGCTTGTCTTCACTAGTCTTAACTTAACTTTTTCTCGTCTTCACAGTCACTCGATGAAGTTGAAAAAATGATACCGAGATTGACGGATTGCCCGAGATGAGGGGTAAAAGAAAGTAAAAGGAGGAAAAAAGTTTGAAGAAAGGCATAGTAGTGCTTTTGGTTATATCATTGACTAGCATCGCATTTCAGGCATCGATAGATGCTGATCGAGAACACAGAAAATTTCCGTTGCAAGTGCTCGCCAATCCTGAATCACTAGTAGAACATCCAGAAAGAGAAAATGATACTCTTCCAGAAGGAACAATAATCGCTATCGATACGACTAACCCTTACAAGCAATGGTATAATGGAGATCCGTTGAACGAGTGGCATATAGATGAATCTTACAAGGATAAGCCAGCGTGGAGGAAGCTCAACATAGTTCTCGCCCTGGACGAAGAAGCTGTTGAGAAATGGGGAATAGATTATGCAGTAAGAACTGTTGAAAGAGCCGACGAAGCGTTCATCGCGCATTACTACCTTGACTTTCGCATAAGGGCAGTTGTTACATGGCATTCTGATGATAGCATAGAATGGTTTTATGATGAGCTTTATTGGGATGCTTTCGAAAAACTGAGCCAATACTTGGGTAACTACGTCAATGGTTATGAGATTGATGTAGTAATAGCTTTGACTGGTCAGGAAACTTGGGATAGCAATATCTATGGGTTGGCACCGAGCTTTGCTATTATGGGGGATAACACACTGACACTAGTGAGATTTGCTATCTATTGGGCTGATGATAACATAGTTCAGCATGAAATGTCGCATATGTATAATACCAACGACCATCCTGAAGAAGAAGACGTATTCTGTGTAATGGCTTACTGTACAGATTACATTGCCTTTCTCATCGAGGACGGAAAAATCTACGATATGTTCTGCAACATTCGTAGAGCCTTGAGGGCTTACGATTGGTGCAAGAGATGCGATCCCTATCTTCATTGCAGCGGAGGAAGCCCTGGCGGTTATCACCACTTTCATGCTCTGCTCGTGTGAGGTGAAAAAATGGGAAAGATTAAAGTTTTCGGAATAACATTGCTCGGACTTACGATAGTTTACTTAGCCTTGTTGGCTAACTTCATCTTCGCAAAACCAGCAACTATAGCTGATCATCCTACCAAAGGAGGATTGTGGATCTGTGCAGAGCTCGTCGAAAGGCCAGCGTATTACTTGGAGGTTGAAATCGACGAATACATGCAACTAGCCATCGAAAATCTAGGAAAATGTGTCTATGTTCCAAGCAGAGATTTGACCATAGCTCAACACCTAGCTATCTACAAGGTTGACGAAAAGTATTATAAGTTTAAGGTATTCTGGGTCGACATATGGGAGTTCCCTGAGACAAAACAGTATGTCTATAGCGGGATTTGCCTAGGAGTCGCGTGGATAGTATTCGTGGGTGCTCGACGGAAAATCTCTAAAAAGACTGAATGAAGAGCCTTGGGCTCTGACCATCCTCCCTTTTTTTAAGCCTGCCCGAGATGATGGGCAGGAGGCTTTGGGCTGCCTGGCCGGAAAGGCGTCTAAAGCCCATATTCGAAAAAGAGGTGATGGAGAAAGTGTTTATAAACTGGTTTCTAACGATCTTCTTTTGGCTTTCCCTTTTGCTAGAAGTAAGGAAAATAGTTAAACGTTCGGAAATGGAGGAATGGGAAGAAAAAGTGGCATTCATTCTCTGTGGAATACTCTTCTTTATAGCTGGTGCGATCCATGGAGCATATACGCTTGCAATACCTATACATCTCTATCTTTTCTGGGCGTTCATATTAAGGGGAATCTTCTTTTGGATAGTTTCTGTGCTTACAGCCGAGGAACCATTCCTAAGAACAAAGAAACTATTAAGCAAAGAAGGAGAGATAGCTATTACTCGAGTAATAGCTTTAATCATCTTAATCTTTTTGCTGCTAGGGTTGGTAGCATTCTTTGGTGTAAGAAGCATAAGCTACTGGCAAGCAACAACTTTTAAAGGAATGGTCGATGAATTCCAAAAAGGTAGTATTGAGCTCTTTCCTGAAATTGATCCTGAAGACGTAAGAGTTACAACTTCTACGATAGCAAGAAGTATTGCGGAAATAAAGCGAACTAGCGCAGAATCGTGGATAACGAGTGTCCATCTAGGAATGTATGAGGGCGAGCTATCATGGATATGCACAATATCCGAAAAACCAACCTTTGGAATGTGGTTAATAGGCTCTTCCAACGCTATCAGGGAGGTTATAGTAATACCAGTTACCGACGCAACTGGAGAAAGAGCTAAGGTAATACCGTTCAGAGCCTTCTATGCCGAAGGGTTATGGTTCGGAAATGAGATAAAAGTTCGTGCCAACAATATATTTCCCTTAAGAAGCATTTCAAGAGGTTACATAACTTCCCAAGATGAAAGACTTGTACTAGTCACAACCAGCTATGTGAAAATTCCGTTAGGTCCTCTTATCGACCCTAAGGTTCATGTCTGGGATCCGATTACTGGTGAGCTTATAGGAGAGTACACTCCTTACAATGCTCCTGAGTGGATTGTTCAAAGATGGGACGAAGAAATGTTAGAAATCATGGGAGATGCTTTTGGAGATTTTAGATGGACAGCAGAAAATGAGCTAAACTACTGGAATGGTATACCGAGGTTCTCTGATAGAAGCGCCGACCCATCCGAGCCAGAAGGACTAAGGTATCAAATGTGGAATGGTGAGCTAACAGCTGTCTATCTTTTTGATAACAAAAGGAATAAGCAAGTTTTAGAGCTAGTAATAATAGCTACAAAGGAAGGACTAAAGGTATACTCAGTTGACCATTTAGGGCTTCTTTCGCCAGATGATGCGAAAGAGTTAGCATTGAGCGGCTTACCAGCTTTGCCAGAAGGAAAGAACTATCATGCACCAATCGCATTGATTTATAGGATAGGCTTAAGACTCTTCTATCATATACCTATCTACATCCAGAGTCAAGGAAGGTATTATCCTGCATACTTTGCATTAGTTGACTGCCAAAGCAGAAGTTACATAAGAGAAAGTGTGGAGAAGTACGGTGGAATGACCGAAACTATTAAGGCTGTTTACGAAAAGGTAGGGGTCCCTTCTAAAGAAAAAATTATTGAAGGTAAGGTAGTGGATAAGGATGAATGGGTGGAAAAAGGAAACACAAGGATATGGCTGACTCTCAACGTTAACGGAACTGAAGTGAATGTGCTAGTTAAAACAGAGCTTTTAACCTCGGAAGAAATACATCTGGTTCTAGATAAACAAGTAGGCGATAGAATAACTGTTAAAATCGATGAAAACAATGTAGTAACAAAAGTAGTTTCATAAAGTACGAGGGAGAAAAATGAAATGTAAAATATGTCCATTTCAATTTTCTTTGCCGTGCAGTGAGTGTGAACTTCCTTTTAAGGAAAGGGCTAGAGAAATTAGAGTAAAAGTTTGGATCAAAAAGGCTAGAAAGAAGGTTAAGAGAAGAGAATTTCCTAGGAAGTATGAATATAAGACTGTGATAGAAATTGAAGGAAATGAAGCTAGAAAAGAAAAATGGAAGAAAAGAGCTTTGCGAGAATTGAGGAAAGAATTTCGCTGCAACGCTTCCCTAAGGCATAATCAAATAATTCTGAGCGGGAACTTCCTTTCTTCCAAGCAAAAAATAATCCAGCTTCTCTCTTTTTTATTTTTAATGTTATACGTGTAACATTTTTATTTTTTAATTTACTTGTTATACGTATAACATTTAAAACTATTCGATCCTAAAAACTCTGTTGTTAGCCAAGGGTGCAATTGCGTCAAACCCTTTTTCTCTTAACTCAGCTGCAAATTCTTCAGTATGGTCTCCATGGATGCAAAAAATCTTTTCTGGATTAATCTTTTCTATGAATTCGAACAATCCGCTTCTCCCTACATGAGCAGAAAAATCTAATCTTTTAACCCTCATCTTAACTTCCAGATCCAAATCCTCATAAATAAACCTTCCAGTTTCGAGCAAAATCTTTCCTGGAGTTTCAGGCAATTGCCAACCAGTCAAAACCAAGCTATTCAAAGGATTCTTGTACAATCTTTTTAGATACCAAATTATCGGGCCTCCGTGCAACATTCCTGAAGTTGAGAGAATTACGCAAGGCTGCTTCAAAGCCTTTTTCCTTTCCCTCGCATTGCTCACATACCTAACTTTCTTTAGCGCTTCATCCAAGCTCTTAGGCTCTTTCAAAAGATGCTTATGCTTGTTGATTATAGTGGTAGCTTTCTTCGCCATCCCATCCAAGTACAATGGATAATCTATTCCATGCTTGTCCAAAACTAGAATGATTTCCTGCAACCTCCCGACGGCAAAGCCGGCAATCAAACAAATGGCATCCCTGGCCAAAGTCTCGTTTATTATCCTTATCAATTCCTTCTCCTGACTCTTCCTTTTCGGATGCTCCCTGTCGGCATAGGTAGATTCTGTTATTAGAATATCAACCTCTGGCAATCTTTTCTCGCAACCCTTAAGCAAGCGTGTATCCTCGTCCTTAAAATCGCCCGTATACAGAATGCTTTTATTCCCTATTTTTAGGTGGATGAGGGCCGAGCCTGGAATATGTCCGGCGTCAAAAAAGGTTATCTCCCCAGAATGAATCCTTATAGGCTTCTTATACTCGACGCTTTTAAAGGCAGCTATGGTTCTTCTTACATCATCCTTCGAAAAGGGTAGCTCAACCCCTTCCTCCCTCGAAACCTTTATCGAATCGTACAAGAGCAATTCGGTCAATTCCTTGCTGCAATCCAGAGCATAAATAGGGACTTTTTCGCCCTTAGCTTCAAACAGAGCTAAGCCGCCGCTATGGTCTAGATGAGCATGCGAAAGGAAGATACAATCTGGCTTGCCGTTTATTGGAATGGGGAATTTTGGCGGAATTTCCCTAACCTTAGTCCCATAATCCAAAACTATCTTTTCCACTCCCGTATCTATTAAAACTGCGCTCGCTCCCACGCAAGTCAAAGCCCCGTTAAAGCTGAGCTCGATCATTTACTAGCCTCCTAACCTTTTCTAGGCTATCCTTTAAATCCTTTTGAGTAACCTTACCCTTCTCTTTCCTGAATATTTCCAAAACCAAATTCTCGCATCCTGTCCTTCTAATAAGCTTTGCTATCTTTTTGAAATTTAGATTTCCTTGACCAATCGGAAAATGGTCCTTAACTTTTTCTCCTTTTATTAAAACATCGCTAAGATGAATCGCAAAAATTTTATCTTTGAACCTAGAAAACCAGTGATCCAAACTCAACCTTTCCTTCTTAAACGGATTCTTTTTCCTTCTTATTTCATGCTTCGCAACTACTGCATGCCCTACATCCAAAGTAAATTTCAAGTCCTTAACTTCCTTCAAAACCATTTCGATTTGTTTAGGACTGCCGAAGAATATTTCTGGATTATTCTCCAAGCAAGCCTCTACCCCAATTCTTTTAGCAAGCTTTGAAATCAAGGAAGCGCTTTCCACGCCTCTTCTCAAAACTTCTTTTGTTATAGGCTCGAGCTTGAAAGTTCCGTGGAATGGAGCGAGCAAATGAAAGTTGAAGTATAGAGGGTCCAATTTTTTCGAGAAGAGTAAAGCTTTTTTTACTATTTTCAAAGAAGCATTGAAAACTTCCTTCTGAGGATGAGCCAAGCATAAGCCCACCCAAGGAGCGTGGATAGCTACTTCCAAGCCAAAATCTTTCTTTAAAATCAAGAGCCCACCAGCTTTCTTTAGATCACTGGCTTCTTTTATTTAAAAAACTTCAAAAAATGATTTGATTTTTTAAAAGAAAAAAATAAAATTTCTAAAGTATGGAAAAAGAAATCCA
>CAYYER010000010.1:0-11818 GCA_964471045.1 uncultured archaeon
TGGATCATCTCCTGCAGGATACAAATCATGCTGTTTGGCCAATTCTTGTAAGTAATCTCTCGTGGCTGAAGCGGAACCTCGCCAAAGCTTTGCTGCTAACCCTGAAATGTGAGGAGTTGCCATGCTTGTTCCACTCATGTAAGCATAACACCCATCGTTATAAGTCGATTCAATACTTACTCCTGGAGCACCAAATTCAACTTCTTTCTCTTCTATCACACCGTCTCCATCATTAATTCCTCTTGAAGACCAATCTGGCACATTCTCGCTCGAATCTATAGCCCCAACTGCTATCACTTTTACATAAGCTGCTGGATAGTCTATGCTTCCTTCAGCAGGACCGTCATTTCCTGCTGCAGCAACTACCAAAACGCCTTTTTCTACTGCATAATCTATTGCTGAAATTATTTGTGGATCTGGTTCATCTCCTCCCAAACTCATCGAAATTATGTCTGCTCCATGGTCTGCTGCATAGTAAATTCCTTCAGCTATGTCGTCACCCCAACAAATTCCTGAATTTCCACAAACCTTTATCGCCATAAGCTTTGCTTCTGGAGCCACTCCATAGATACCTAAACCATCGCTTCCTCCGTTGGCTAGGATTGTTCCTGAGACATGTGTTCCATGACCGTTTCCATCAGCACAACCTTTTCTAATCCTTTTTTTAGTAGTATCCTTACAATCAATTATGCTTGATTTTAAGTCTGGATGGTCTGTATAAACTCCTGTATCCAAAACTGCAACTTTTACTCCAGCCCCCCCTGAACCTCCGTTAACCTTAATTATTCCCCATGGTTTTTGAGAATCTGGATAGCAAATTCTCGAGGGTGCTGACTCCACACATTTACAATTTTCACATACATATCCTTCAGGACAATCTGGTAGTCCAGGTTCTCCACATTGTTCTGAAGGATGGGCTATGCCATCTCCGCAAACAGGTTTTCCTTTGGGAGTTAGGAAACCAATTATATGATATTTCCTTACAGGTTCTACTTTTATTCCAAGTAATCTTAGAGCAGTTAGTTGAACATCAGAAAGTTCGACTGAAAATACATTCTTGAATTCATGATTTACTCCTACAATTCCTTTGATTAAAGGATTTTTTGAATAGATGTAGTATCTTTTGGTTTCTTTAGCTGGTGCTGCTATAACTATTGGCGTTAATGTAATTACTATCAGAAGTAGTCCAAGAAACTTTTTCATTCGTTCACCCATTTTTATTTAAGGATTTTTGTTTATAAAGTTTTAAGTGTAAAATTTAAGAAATAAAAGCTAAGAATAAATTAGGTAAGTAAAAATGGCAAAAAAGGAAAAAATTTACATGCCGATGAGCACTGGAGGTTTGTTGAGATACAGCGAAGAAGGTAGAGAATATGTAAGGATTAAGCCAAAGCAACTAGTTTTTATTGCCGTTGCAATAATAATCTTCGAGCTAATCCTAAGATTTTTCCTAGGCTAAAACTTTATTTTTAAAATCTCATTCTAATATAGAGAGGATGATTTGGTTAGGCCCTGCAGGCGTTCCAACAGTTTCTAAAGAAAGAAGTACTCTAGCCGGCTTGAAAACTGTTGCTGAGCTTGGCCTAAATGCCATGGAAATCGAGTTTGTAAGAGGAGTGAAGATGAGCCTTGAAATGGCCAAGCAAGTTGGCGAACTAGCAAGAAAGCTAAAGATTAGGCTTTCGGTTCATGCGCCTTACTTCATTAACCTTTGTTCTCAAGACGAGAAAAAGCTTGAAAATTCTAAGAGGATGATCCTGGATTCTGCAGAAAGGGCTGAAGCTATGCAAGCCGACATAGTAGTTTTCCATCCTGGCTATTACGGAAAACTATCGACTCAAGAAGCTTTGGAAAAAGTTGGAAAGGCTTGCGAAGATTTGAGAGATAGAATGAGAAGCATGGGGATAGAAAACGTGAGGCTTGGTTTGGAAACCATGGGAAAGCAATCAACCTTTGGGACTTTAGAGGAAATAATCGAAATTTGTAGAAGGGTTAAGGGTTGCGCTCCAGTCATAGATTTTGCCCACATATTTGCAAGACAAGCTGGAAGGATTGATTACGGAAAAATTTTCGATTCGGTCAGAGTTTTAAAGCTTAAACATTTGCATACTCACTTTACTTGCGTCGAATTCTCTCAAGTAGCCATAGGAAAGGGGAATGAAAGGTATCACTTGGAGTTAAAGACTAAAAAGCCTGATTTCAAACCCTTGGCAAAAGAAATCTTGAGGAGGAAGCTCGATATCACGATAATCTCAGAAAGTCCTGTTTTAGAGCAGGATAGCTTAAAGATGAAAAGAGTTTTTGAAGAGCTTGGGTATAAATTTTAAATTATGAAAGTCCTACCTAAAAAATTTTTCGAAAGAGACCCTGCACTAGTTGCAAAAGAATTGCTCGGGAAAATTTTGGTTAGGAAGTTGAACTCAAAAATTCTAGCTGGAAAGATAGTCGAAACCGAAGCCTACTACGGAAAGGAAGACCCTGCTTCTAGGGCATCCAGCGGAAGACCCAAATATTGTGTAAAATTATTGCATGATGACCCTGGAAAGATTTTGGTTTACATGGTTCATGGGAATTGGCTTTTTAACATAATAGCTCATGAAAAGAGAAAAGTAGGAGCAGTCTTGATAAGAGCTCTAGAACCTTTAAGGGGAATAGAAGAAATGAAGAAGAACAGGAAAGTTAAAAAGATTTTCGATTTAACGAACGGTCCAGGAAAGCTTACTAAAGCTTTG
Organism: uncultured archaeon; assembly: GCA_964471045.1. Lineage (GTDB taxonomy): Archaea > Aenigmatarchaeota > Aenigmatarchaeia > CG10238-14 > SCSR01 > CALIKW01. The sequence continues at coordinate 2,733 of CAYYER010000010.1, forward strand.
AAGATAGATAAAAGATTTAATGGAATTTCGGTAACTGATAAAAATGGCGAGATAGTGATAGTTGAAGGTGAGGCAGAAAAATTTGAAATAGCTTCTTCCCATAGGATTGGTGTGACTAAGGATTTGAAAAGGAAGCTAAGGTTTTACGTTAAAGGAAACAGGTTTGTTTCTAGATAGAGAAACTATCCTTTCAAAAGTTTCTTTTGAAATCGGAATTATTCCAGGAGAAGGTAATTCTAAACTTCTTTTCAACCCAACCTTCAACCTTACTTCTTCGTCCAGAAAAATCGGTTCTTCAAGCTTTCTGTAATCTTCGTAAAGAGCAAAAAATTCTTTTCTTCCATCTTTCTTTCTAACCAAGATCTTTCCGACTTTTGCTATCGCAAAAATCCAGTTATCTTCTTTCTGATAGCAAAGAACTCTAGCACCTTCCTTAACCTTTTCCCAGTTTGGAGAATTTTCGTCGAAATGGTAAAACTTTCCCTTTTTATCCTTATACCTAGACCTTTCCGCATGCTTAAAGATGAAGTACATATTTTAAATTCAGCTTCTTAAATTTGAAAAATATGAAGAACGACTTAAAATTACCCTTTAATCCAATCAAGAGAGCCGAAGAAGTTGAAAAGATGGTAATGCAAGGTTTGAAGAGAAAGTATTATCGCTTCAGGCATGCAAGGTACTATGGTGGAATAGCTACTTTAGATGCTGTAGGCTGCTGCTTGCTCTGTGCTTATTGCTGGAACTATTTCAGAAACTTGAATCCAGAGAAATATGGAAAATTTTATTCTGCTCGAGAAGCTTGCGAAAAAGCTTTGAGAATTGTGGAGAGAAAGGGGATTAATAAGGTTAGAGTTAGCGGAGCTGAACCAATCCTGGGCAAAAAATCTTTTAAGCATTTGGTTAACTTGATTGAATTAGTTCTCGATAAAAAACCAGAAATCACTTTTATTCTAGAGACCAATGGAATAATCCTAGGCTATCGAGAAAAGTTTTGCAAGAGATTAGCCAATTATCCAGTCCTAGTTAGAGTTTCTTTAAAAGGTTGGGACGAAAAAAGTTTTGAGCTTATTTCTGGAGCAGAAGGAAAATTTTTTGAATTTCCTTTGGTTGCGCTTAAAAACTTAAGGGATTATGGGGTTGAAGCATGGCCAGCCATCATGCACGAAATTTTTGGAAAAGAGGGTAGGGAAAAGATTAGGAAAAAGCTTGAGGAATTTGGGATTAAAGAAATTGAGGAAGAATATTTAGAAGCTTATCCTTTTGTCATTAAAAATTTGAAGGAAAGGAATGTTGAGGTAAAATATTAAAGGCAATTAGTTTAAATTTTCTTTTATGAAGGCAAGAGATTTTTGGAACTGGGTTTTTGAATTAGGCCAGCTAAAGAGGATCGACCATGAAGGCTGGAAGTTACTTGGGATTAAAAATCCAGAAAGCGTGGCTGAGCATAACCTAAGAGTTGCTCAAATAGCTTTTGTTCTAGCCAAGCTCGAAAACTATCCAAATCCTTTCGAGGTTTGCACTCTAGCCCTATTCCATGAATTGGAAGAATGCAGGATTGGAGACATACATAAAGTTGCGAAGAGGTATGTGAAAAGCTATGACGAAGAGAAAGCTGTGAGAGAACAAGTTAAAAAACTTGGTAGGATTGGGAATGAAATTTTTGAGTTATGGAAAAAAGTTAAGAAGCTTGATTCTAAGGCTGCCCTGATTGCTAAAGATGCGGATTTGCTAGAGATGGCTGCTACTGCAAAGGAGCTAATGGAAAAAGGCTATGGCTATGCAAAGGACTGGATTAAAAATATTTCAAGAAAGCTTAGGACTAAGTCTGCAAAGAAATTATTAAAAAATTTAGGGAATGCTAATTCTAACGAATGGTGGCAAGGTTTAAAGAAAATAGATTAAAAAGTTTAAAGTTTATAAATCTTACTTCTTAAAAATTTATAGGGAAGAAAGAATGAAGTACTTAAACTTGGATAAAAATGAAATTGAGCTTGCCAGAATAATAGTAGAAGAAACTTTCAAAAAACCAGTTAATCTCATAAATCTTGACCCCAGAGAAAAGAAAGTAGAATTCTACACCTCTCCTGAATTTCCAGAAGAAATAGTAGGCTTAAGCGAAAGGGCCATAAAAAATATAGGAGAATCCCTTTCAACTACTTATGGGTCAAGGATTTTAGGAATAGAAAGAGAGGGGAACAGAATTAAAATAAAGACTGAAAAGGGAGAGATTGTTAAGAAAAATAAAGAATTCTTGGAAGATGTCTCTTTGGGAGCTTATCTTAAGAGTAGGTATTTGTGTAGAGTCTATGGAATAGAAACTGTTGGATTGGAAGAGGTATCGAATGCTTTACCTCTGGAAGCAATAGCCTTTCTTTCAAACCTAGAGGAAAGAGTAGAGACTTATAAGCCTGTAGAATATGGAGCAAAAGGAAAATTGAGGATTAAAAGAAATTCTAACGGAATACTAAGGACATATTTCAGACTCATTAAACTATGAAATGTATGGCAAATTCTTATCTTTTTTTCTTTTAATTTTGATAGAAAAATTCACCTTCGGTTCAAATATGGGCTTGATTACCCTCCTTTCTTGTAAAGTACTCCTATAGATCTCTGGCTTGGTTAGAAGTTGAACTTGCCTTGGATAACACATATAGTCTATCCAACTTTCTTTATACCTCTTTTCTAAATTGGTTAAGTAGCCTACGATCACGTTAATTCTTTTAACGCAAGTATTCCAAGCTATTGGATTTCCAGAATATATGACCTCATAATCATCAACCCCTAAACTAATCCTTTTTCCTCTATCATACAAATCTTTCAGAAGCTCATTCTCCATAACTCTCAAATAGCTCCAGGTAATCTCTGCTATTTTAAAAGGTTTTTTGGAAGGAATTCTTCCTTTTTTCAAGTGTTCATTCGTGGACTTAACGATTCTTAAAGCTTCTTCATAAAGTTCTTCTAAACCCAGACCTTCTTCTCTAGCCTTTTCTGCTTTGAGAATTCCCATAGCTTTGCTGTTTATCCCCATTAGAAAAAGATTTTGCTTTGCAAAGAACAATTTTTCCTGTTCTTTTGACAGAGGAGGGGAATCGTAAAACCAATATTTTTCTCTTTTTTCGATTCTCTCCAACACCTTAAGATTGCTTTTTATAAGTTTTGATATAGAACTCACATATTCCCTTTCTTTTTCGCGACAATTCTCGCTCAAACCCAAAGGCCAGCCAACTATTTTTTCTAACCCTTTTCTTAAACTCTCCAACCTTACCCTTAAATCATCCAAATTTTTTCTTTCTAGTTTAAGCGGCGGAGAATTAATGATAGCACAAGTTTCTATAACACTATCCGCCAACTCAGCTATTTGTAGTCTTGCATAATCCATACTCTCAGTGTTATAAATTTGAAAGGAGCATTTTTAAATTTTTTCTTCCTTCCTTTAAAATTTTAAAGGAAAAATCAAAAATTTTCTAGCCTTTTTTAACAACTATTCCTTTGCTTGTAATCTCAAATGGGTAAATGTCAGTTCCGTGCCTAGTTCTCCTCATCTTCCTTATTATCAAGCTTCTCGGTATTCCTCCTACCGCATACTCCAAGTAATGCAGCCTTATTATCCCATCAACGACGAATTCCTCAACTCCAAGCCTGCTTAGCTTATTCTCCCCTTCCGGAATCTCGCTTATTAAAATGCTCGTAACTTTCAAATCTTTCAAAGTTTTTGCCAGGTCAAATATAGCCCTTCTTATTATGGGTATCGACTCACTCTCCTTCCATCCCATGGTAGCTACGCTCAAGCTATCCAAGACAAACCTTTTCGCATCTATCCTTCTTACCAAATCCCTTATCACATCCTTTATCTCTTCCATGCTAGAAGGAAACAAAGATTCGACTATAAGCTTTTTTTCGGCGATATACTTCTTAAAATCCCATCCAAAATCCTGCGCGCACCTTATTATACTCTCCTTATCCTCCTCCAAGGTTATGTAAACTCCATTCTCCCCATTTTGCAAGCCATGCCATAGGAATTGACAGGAAAAAATGGTTTTTCCTGTCCCTGTACTTCCGCAAAGCAGAATAGTAGAGCCTTTTATAAACCCGCCTTCGATTAGCTTGTCCAAGCCAGGAATTCCTGTTTCTATCCTTTCCTTTTCCATAAAACTAATTTAGGATTTTTTATAATTATAGTTTATGAGTATAGCTATCGACAAGCTCCTTCTGATACTCTTAGGCCTAATAGTTTTAGTAGTTGCCCTAGTCCTTTACTCTGGCTACATAAGACCCGAAATGACCAATTGTGAGATTTGTAGGAACTTGCTCATGAGCTGGTGTGCAAAGTGTGCAGCGAACGAGTATTCCTCCGATATCTCCATTCCAGCAGATATATGCGAATGTTCTGTTAAATGCGGCCTAATTTCTAGCTGTACATCTTCAACAAATTGCAATGATTTAAAAGGCGAGTGCTCAACCTACATTTCATCTTAGCCTTGGTAGAATCATGAGTATTTCGGTTTTATCTCCTATTGCCAAATAATTTCCATCCGCATACATCTTTGCTACCAGAGCACAAGTAATAGCATCCAGCTCATCATCGCTTATCCCTTTTTTCCTTACATCGCCTTTTATTCCAAGCTTAATCAAACCCTTCCTCAATTTTTCTATTCCTTCTTGCTTCCTAGGAATTTTTAAAATATCCTGAGCTGCTCCTGGATAAGTTTCTATGACCTTAAAACCTTCTTTTTCCAGCTTTTTTCTCAGTCTAATCCCCCTTCGGGTTAACTTTCTCATAGGTCCTAGGGTTATGGGAAAAAGCTTAATTCCCATCTTTAGTAGCTCTCTATCGCATTCCCTCAAATGTCCAAGCTTCGAATACTTTTTTGCTAAGCTAGGCCTAGTTTTTGGTAAGGCTAGAGGGGCATCTATCGCAACAACTTCTGGCTTAACTTTCCTCACCTCTTCCAAAATTTCCCCATCCTTATACAAAACTTTCGTCCTTGCTATCAATCTCTCATCTAAAACGCAAAAACCTGTTTTTCTTCTTTCGCTTCCAGCTAAATCAATCCCTACAACCCTCAAGCTCTCACGCAAACTTTATGCATTCTGCCGGAGGGGAAAACATTAAGTCGCAGAACGCCTTAAAAATTTCATCTTCGGTACAATTCCTCAAAACTCTTCGCCCAAAGAAGCTTGAGATCGAAATTTTGTAAGAGCTTCTGTTCTCGATTATTTCCTGTAGAATTATTTGATCCTTAAACCTTCTTGCAAAATCTTCCAAATATGATTTTTTATCTGTACATTCACTACACTCATTTCCATAGAAAAACTTGACCAGAGTCTTTCCTTTTTGAATCGCTAGATTTTCTTGCTCGGGGGTAAGTTCATAGTCAATTATATTCTCTTTTGGTAACGCAACCAAGCCAGTAGGCCTAAAGGCTTGGAGCAAAAAATAAGTTATGCTCGAGCCTAGCATCAAGAATATTAAAAAGCCTGAAATTATTGCACTCCTTGCGATTTTAAGCTTCATCCCTTTTAACTTTAAGAATTTATTTTTATAAATTTTATTTGTGGTTCTTGAGAAGCTCATTTCAGTCAAGACTGCAGAAAAGAAGCCTTACCTGCTTTTTTTCTTCGGCATAGCCATTTCTTTAACCTGCTTGTTCATCTCCTTCATGGTTTTCGAAACCTCTATAGGAATGTTCACAACTTTTTTAATAACCATAGCAGTAACTCCTTTCATGATTAATTTGTTAAGATATGAGGAAGCGAGGGAAGAAGAGCTTTATCAGCATAGAAGAGATATAAGCTTGATCAAAAGGCATAGGAACATCTTGCTTATTTTTTCCATATTTTTCATTTCAATAGTCTTTTCCTATTCTTTGCTTTATTTGGTCTTGCCAGAAGAGCTAAGCCAAAAAATTTTTGAAGACCAGATAAACGAGATAAAAGCGATAAGGGGGAGCTTTGCATCTCCTGATACTTTCGTCAAAATAGTTTCGAACAACATAGGCGTTCTCTTCCTCTCCTTCCTCTTCTCTTTCCTCTTTGGAGCGGGCGCTATTTTTATCTTAACTTGGAATGCTTCTGTTCTAGCGGTAGCTATAGGAATGCTGGCCCAAAGCATAGGAGGGATTAAAGCTTTGCCTCTGGCTGCGATGGTTTTCTTCCCTCATGGTAGCTTGGAGATTCTAGCTTACTTCATAGGAGCGATTGCAGGCGGTCTAATCTCTGCAGCTCTAACTCGAAGAAAGCCTAAATGGTTCTGGTTCATCTTTAGGGATAGTGCAAAGCTTTTGGTTATTTCCATAATCTTACTTTTTATCGCGGGAATGGTTGAAGTAATAGCCATTGGCTTGGGATAAACTACTCTAAGTAAATCCCTGGCTTTCCATACTTGGCTTTACTCGCCTTATTCTGAGGATCGTACCTTTTCTTGTCGCTAGCCCTAAAAACAAAAATGTTTTCAAAACCTAAGATTCTCCTCAAAAATTCTTTTGCCTCGTTTAAATATTCAAACTCTTTTTTAGTTGATGTATACAAATAACAATTTTTCTTCTTCCCAGCAAGCTTGATAACATGTCTTATATCTTCAATCGAATTTCTCAAAATTTCCTCAAGCTCCAAAACTTTTTTGTTGAACTTCTCTCTATCAAACTCTGGCCACTTAGCCTTTGCTATAAAACCTTTTTTCTTCAATTTTTCCCAGAGTTCTTCGCAAGCATGCGGAACCAAAGGAGCTAAAAGTTTAGCTATAACTTCTAAACTTTCCTTCAAGACCTTTCGATTGCAATTCTCCATTCCATTATTCCTTTCAACATACCATTTAAGCTCTCTCACAGAATCGAACAAAGCATTCTTGGCTGCGCTCCTAAACTTTAGTTCCTCATAATTCTGGGTAGCCTCTTTGATTAAAGCTTGGAGCTTGCTTTGCAGATAAACATCTATGGCTTTTATTTCTTTTCTCTTAGCCTTTTTAAGCTGCTTGACTAATTCAAAGAGAAAATTGATTCTTGAAGCATAGGCTTGTATGCTTTCATCCCTCCAATCAGCATCGTTCAATCCTTCGCTGGAAGCTACTATGTTAATCCTAACCAAATCAGCCCCGTACTTTTCTACCAAGTTTCTTAAAGGAATTACATTCCCCTTTGATTTGCTCATCTTGGCTCCATAAACGTTAACAAAGCCGTTTACACCAATAGCCCTAGGCCAATACTTTCTTGGCCAAATTGCAACATGATGGAAGATATAGAAGGTTAAATGGTTCGGAACCAGTTCTTTTGCCGAATTTCTCAAGTCGACCGGATAGAAGTATTCAAACTCTCTTCTCATCTCCTCCAAAACTTTTGGTTTTAATCCAGCCTGCTTAGCAATCTTTTTAACATTCCCTTTTCCTAAAAATATAAAATCAAAAACTTCATCGGTCAATTTGCTTGCTGCTATCTTCTCCTTCTTTATTATCCTTGCGATAGTGTAGAAAGCCATGTAGATGGTTGAGTCGCTTAAAGTTTCAACTTTCCATTCTTTATCCCAGGGTAATTGCGTTCCCAAACCTGCCTTTCTTGCGCATGCTTTATCCTTAAGCCAATCTATGGTCGCTTCAAACTGAGCTCTTGCCTCTTCAGGATAAATTTTAATTTGTTTCAAACATTTTTTAGCGAGTTCTTTCCATCTTTTATCCGAATATTTCAAAAACCATTGTTTCTTAAGAATTTTAACATAGTTTTCTGTTCCGCATCTGCAAACAACCTTTCCAGAAGGTTCGTAGATTAAATCAGCTATCTTTTCCTTCAAGAATTCTTTAATGAGCTTCTCCTTAACTTCAGAAACTTTAAAGCCAGCATACTTGCCACAATTTTGCTTTAGTATGCCCAGATGAAATTCCTTCTTGTACAAAATTTCAGTAGCTCGGTCTAACTTTTCTTTTTCTGCTTGAGTTTTAATCTTAAGCTTTTCGCAAATTTCTTTGGCAGGAATTTCTCCAAATTCCTTAGTTTTAATCATCGATACTGGCTTAATTTCTTTTATTCGTTCAGGCTCCAATCCATACTTTTTAATTTCCTCTTCACTAGCCTGCAATTCTTTCAAAGCTATGTAATCCCAAGGAGCATGAGCGGGAACGCTCATCACTATTCCAGTAGCAACCTTTGGGTCGCAAAAGCTAGCCGGTAAGACGATCACCTTATTTTTTAAAACAGGGTTTTCGGCTATTTTCCCTACTAGCTCATAGCCGCTAACTTCTTCTACTATCAAAACTTTCTTTAATTGCTCCTTAAGCTTGAAAGCAGCTTCCTTGCTCAAAATCCAAACTTCATCGTCAACCCAGGCTTTCACGTAATCTACGCTTGGATTAACCCAAATGTTTGTTACACCATAGATTGTTTCAGGCCTTAGAGTGGCACAGGGTAAAATTTCTCCTGTTTCCAAGGGAAACTTTAAGATTATATATTCTAAAGGGCTTTCTCCCTCTCCTATCAGCCTATCATGATCTCCCGTAGGACTTTTGCAGTGCGGACAATAGATTACTGGATGCGTCCCCTTCTTCACATAACCTTTCTTTCTTAGCAAGTTGTACTGCCATTCGATGAACCTGTTAAAATGCTCGTCCAAAGCTGTAATGAAGGTTCTCCTCCAATCTACGGAGAAGCCTGCTCTTTTCATATCCTGAATGAACTTCTTCGCCCAAAATTTAGCTACGTAGGCAGCTCCGTATTTTTTAAAATTGTTCAAATCTCTTTCGCTAGCTCCATAAAGCTTGAAGGTTTCAGCTTGAATTTTATCACCTTTCTTCAACCTTTCTATAGCTCCAAGGATAGGTTCGCCAGTAGCATGAAAACCTTGGGGGAATAGAACGTTAAAACCTTGCATCCTCTTAAACCTTGCGTAAGAATCGCATCTTAGAGCGGTAAAGGCTGCACCTATGTGCATGCTTCCATTCAAGTAAGGGATTGGAAAGGTTATGAAAAACTTTGGTTTCTTGCTTGGGTTCGCTTCGAATATCCTAGCCTTTTCCCATCTTTTCTGCCATTTCCTTTCTATTCGCTTGAAATTTTTAAACATTTTCTCTTCTAATAAATTTGGTATACTTCCATTAAAAATTT
>CAYYER010000010.1:11828-13050 GCA_964471045.1 uncultured archaeon
TCAATCCCTCAAGCTATTACTGCATAGGAAATTAAGTAGAGAAGGATGAAAAGAATTCCTGCTAACTTATCGACTTTCTCTCTGATTGCAAGGATTAGTATAACCAAAAAAGAAGCAAGCAAAGTATAGAAGCCTACGCTCAGGCTAACAGGATGTATAGGAACAGGAAATAATAGTAAACCAATAGCTGGTGCAAGGGTAGCATCCACTATACAACTTCCTATCAAATCTCCGACAGCAATCCCATACGCTTTTTTCCTAATGGCTGTAAAATCTACTGTTAGTTCAGGAAGGGAAGTTCCTATAGCTACGATGAAAAAGCTGAGCAAGAATTCTGGAATTTTGAATGAGGTTGAAAGTTTTATGACAGATTGGACCACTAAATAGCTTCCGATTCCCACACCAGCAAAGCCTAGAGTAGCAATGAGGATATCCAAAAGAAAGTTGTTCGATCTCTTTTTCGCATAAACTCTAAACTTCTTTGACTCCTTCAAGAATTTTTCGCTACTCCTAACCACAAGCATGAATAGAGGCCAGCTAATCACAAGAAAAAACGCGCTCAACCTTGAAATATATCCTTTTTCAAGCGTTGCCAAAAGAAGTATTAGCGAAAGAATCAAACAACTTCCGATGATCAGTATTTCCTCTCTCTTAACTTTAAAAGTTCTGATAAAAGAAAGGATTCCAAAAACTAGGGTTATCTGAGCTAGGACAGAACCAATAGAATTCCCTATGTTTATATCTCCATAACCAGCTGCACAAGAGACTATAGAATTTGCAATTTCTGGGAAGTCTGTTCCTATGGAAACCAAAGTTAGCCCAACGATGATCGGAGAAATTTTTAGGGCTTGAGCTATGTTTATCGAATGCTTAACAGCCTTATCGCTAGAGAAAACTAGGAGTGCTATCCCGAAGATTAAGACACCTATTGCCCCAAAAATATCGAGCAAACGAAAGCACCTCTTTATATTTTGGTTTTTGAGGAATAAATCGTTTTGAACGAAAAATTAATTTATTTAAAAGTCTTGTATAAAATTAAGCCCCCGTAGCTCAGTTTGGATAGAGCGGCGCCCTTCTATGCTTAGCATAGAAGGTTTGATTCAAGATGAAAGAAGAAAGGCGAAGGTCGCGGGTTCAAATCCCGCCGGGGGCATTCTTTATTTTTTTCAATGCCTTCATTGTTTTTCGTATCAGGAGAGAAAACATAACTGCAACCTCTTTT
>CAYYER010000011.1:0-9342 GCA_964471045.1 uncultured archaeon
AGGAAGGACTGGAAAGGGGGGAGGAGCACAAAGAATACCAATTAGAATTACTGCGAAGATGCATAAGTCGGGAAGAAGGTTTAGGATGACCGCTTTCGCTGTCGTTGGGAATGAAGACGGCTTGGTAGGAATAGGAAAAGGAACTGCCTTAGAAGCGAGGAGTGCTGTCGAAAAAGCAATAAGAAAGGCCAAGCTAAACTTGATCAAAATTAAGCGAGGTTGTGGAAGCTGGGAATGTGGATGTGGAGGGAACCATTCGATTCCTTATAAAACTCAAGGAAAAAGCGGTTCCGTAAGAGCTGTTCTAATGCCAGCTCCTAAGGGTGTAGGATTGGTTGCGAGCGACGAGGCAAAAAAGATTTTGCGGTTAGCAGGAATCAAAGACGTTTGGGTTAAAACTTATGGAAATACGAGCATGAGAATCAACCTAATTCGAGCTATTTTTAATGCTTTGAAGAATTTGTACATCTATGAAAAAGCAGAGGCTGAATAGCATGTATGCGGTAGTTAGAATAAGAGGGAGAGTAGGGGTAAGGAAAGAAGTAGAAGATACCTTAAGGATGCTTAGACTGAAAAGAGTGAACAATTGTGTTTTGGTTCCTGAAAATCCAAGCTTTAAGGGAATGTTAGAAAAGGCTAAGGATTACATCACCTGGGGAGAAATCAATAAAGAAACTTTAGTTGCTTTGCTGAGAAAAAGACTAAGGCTAAAGGGAGATAAGAGGGTTGATGAAAAAATTTTGAAAGAGGTTACTGATTTTAACTCTTTTGAAGAATTTGCTGATGCATTGCTTGAAGGAAAAATTAGGTTAAAGGATTTCGAAAGATTAAACCCTGTTTTTAGGTTAACACCACCTTCAAAAGGTTTTAAGTCTGTTAAGCAACATTGGCCAAAAGGGGATTTGGGTTATAGAGGAGAAGCTATAAATGAATTGCTGGAGAGGATGATTTGAATGGAAATATGGAATAAGAAAAAATACTTAAAGGAAGCAGTAAACTTAGTAGATTTTCTCCATTATCTCTGTGTTTCAAATTTTAGGGTTAAAGAAGCTTACAAAATTTTAATTTCTGAGGAAGAAAAAATCTTGAGCCTGATAGGAGGGATTAAGGAATTTGACGAAGAAATTGGAAACAAACTTCAAACAAATTTTTATGATTTGAAAAGAAAGATGAAAAGTCTTTTAGATGAAGGATTGGGTGAATTCACTTGTATAAAAATCTTTAATGGAAAAGAATTAACTTATATATCGTGATTTGAATGGTAGTGAGAAGGAAGAAAAAGTACAGGAAGTTTAGAGGACATAGAAGTTATGGGAAGGGGAGGCATAAAAGGGCGAGAGGCGCAGGAACAAGAGGAGGAAGGGGAAAAGCTGGCATGCACAAGCATAAATGGACTTATACCGTAAAATACGAGCCTGAACATTTTGGAAAAAGAGGCTTTACAAGACCTAAGGAAGTAGTAAGAAAATTGAAAGGGATTAACTTGAAAGAATTGGACAAGCTGGTTGAGAAACTAATCGAAGAAAAAGCTGTGGAAGAGGAGAATGGAAAAATTAAACTAAACCTTTTAAAGCTTGGTTATGAGAAAGTTTTGGGCTCAGGAAAGATAACCAAGCCTTTGATAGTAGAAGCAAGAGCTTTTTCTGAAAAGGCAAAAAGGAAGATTGAAGAGGCTGGAGGAGAAGTAAGGATTTTAGAGGGGTAAAATGGAGGAAGAAAAGAAGTCTTTAATTCCCATAGAAAAAATCGGTAGATTTTTGCCAGCCATAGAAAAACCTACTTATAGGCAGCCCTTAAACACTCGCCTGATGTGGACAGGAATTGCCCTCATAATTTACCTAATCCTTTCTCATATAACCATCTACGGAATTGAACCTAGAAGCTATGAGCAGTTCAGGTTTTTTGAGCTAGTCCTAGGCTCAAAGTTTGGCAGCTTGATGACTTTAGGCATTGGGCCAATAGTTACAGCAGGAATTTTGCTCCAATTGCTTGTCGGCTCTAAAATAATAGATTGGGATATGAGTAAAGAAGAAGATAGAGCTAAGTATCAAACTTGGAATAAATTTCTTGCAATAATTTTATGCTTCGTTACTGCTGCAGGCTATGTGATGGCAGGTACTCTAGGCCAAATAAAAGGAGGTTTAGGAATGTTTGGATTCGTAGTTTTCCAGCTAGCATTAGGAGGCATTTTAGTTATTTTATTAGACGAGCTCGTGAGCAAATGGGGGATTGGGTCTGGAGTAAGCCTTTTTATAGCTGTTGGTGTTTGCTCAACCATAATAATCAGAGCTTTTTCTCCATTTCCTGACCCTTTCGAGCTTAACGTTCCAGCAGGCCTAGTATGGAAATTCTTTGCAAACATATTTTCTGGCAACAATCTTAAAGCTTTGATAAGCATCTTACCTTTGATAGCAACCATAGCAGTTTTTCTCATAGTAGTTTATATCCAAGGAATAAGGATAGAAATTCCTTTAACCTTTGCTGCTTTAAGAGGTTTTGGAAGGGTTTGGGATTTAAAGCTTTTGTATACGAGCAACATTCCAGTCATACTAACCGCAGCTCTGCTAGCTAACATTCAGCTAATAGGGAGAATTGGCTTATCGCCGACTCCAGAAGGTTTAAACTGCGGGTTTTTGGGTTGTTACGATCAAGCAGGAAGGCCTGTTAGCGGGTTGGTATTCTTCCTAAGTTCACCGACAGTTCTAGAAATTCAAGTCTTGATGCTCTCCATAGGATTTTTCTTAATCCTAGGATTTTTAATTTCAAGATATTTAATTAAGGGAAAGGGTTTGCTAATCTCGATAAATTCGGTTGCTTTGGGAGTAATAGTAAGCCTTTTAATTTTTTACCTTTTCCCTTCTCTCTTTTCATTCGAGAATTTCACTAAATACTTAACACCTTTAATAACCTATACTCTCTTCATGGTCGTTTGCGCAAGCATTTTCTCGATCTTTTGGGTTAACACAAGCGGGATGGATGCGGCGAGCGTTGCAGAGCAGCTTGAAAGTATAGGGATGCAAATCCCTGGTTATAGGGGGGATAAAAAAAGCATGGAAAAGGTTTTGAATAGATACATACCAACTCTAGCCTTGCTTGGCGGTGCTTTGGTAGGCTTGCTAGCTGCCTTTGCTGATTTTACTGGCGCTCTAGGAACTGGGACAGGAATTTTATTAACAGTTATGATAATTTACAATTATTATGAGATGCTTAGGGCAGAGAATTTGGAGGAAGCTCATCCGATAGTAAGGAAAATTTTGGGTGAATAGATGATAGTAGAAGCTTTAATCTCGTTCTTCGATTTTATATTTTCCCCATTCCTCATGCTCAAGCCACATCTTTCTCTCTTCCTCGTCTCTTCCCTGATTACTTTCCTAATAATCTTGATAAACAAATTTTGCATCGACAAGAAAAAGGTTGAAGAATTGAAGAAGAAGATGGAGGAATTGAGGATTAAAGTAGCGAATGCACAAAAGCTTGGGAATCTAGAGGAAGCTAATAAATTCCTGAACGAGCTTTTAAAAACTAATACAGAGCACTTAAGACAAAGCTTAAAAGCATTGCTTTTAACTTTGGTTTTGATAAGCCTAGTATTCCCCTGGATAAAATACAGGTATGGAGGAATGAGCATCAACCTGCCGTTCAACTTACCCCTTATAGGCTCTTCATTTTCCTGGTTTATCTGGTATGCTTTAGTTTCCTTCACGGTTGGTTGGATTTTAAGGAAATTGTTGGGTGGTTAGATGCCAAGAGTAAAAGTTAGGTTACCCAGTGGAAAAGTTGTGATCAGGGAAAGGAAGAAAAAGCCAAGGATTGCAAAATGTGCGATCTGTAAAAGGCCTTTGCACGGAATTCCAAGGTTGAGAGCTTCGCAACTTAAGAAGCTGGCAAAAACTAAGAAAAGGCCTGAAAGACCCTATGGTGGCTATTTGTGCAGCAAATGCATGAGAGAGCTGATGAGAGAAAAAGCTAGGAAGTTATCTTAAAAAGTTGCTTCATCCTTCAATTTTTTCATAATCTAAAGATAAAAAGTTTAAGCAAAAATTTTTATAAGCTTTTTTAACCAAATTTTTCAAATAGGCGATTTGAATGCCATTAGAAGTAGGAAGAGTTTGCCTGAAGGTTGCAGGAAGGGAAGCTGGAAAGTATTGCGTGGTCTTGAAAAAGATAGACGATAATTTTGTTCTAGTTACTGGCCCCAAACTTTTGACTGGAGTTAGGAGGAGAAGATGCAACGTAGAGCATTTGGAAGCCTTACCTTATGTGCTTGAAATCAAGGAAGATGCAAGCGACGAAGAAGTTATAGCCGCCTATGAAAAGGCTAATTTGATAAGCAAGTTTAACTTGAAGAAGCCTTCTGCTGCTCAGCTAAAGGCTGAGAAAGAAAAAGCTGAGAAAAAAGAAGTTAAGGAAGCTAGAGCTAAGGAGGAAAAAAAGAAAGGAGGAAAAGCTAAGGAAGTTAAAGGAAAGAAGAAAGAAACTGAGAAAAAGAAAAAATAATTTGAAATTATTCTACAATTTCTGTAAAATTGTAAGTAATACAGTAACTTCTTTGCTTAATTCCATTCACATACAAATGCATCAAATAGTACTTTTTTGCTCTTAGAGGCTGTGGGATTGAAAAATTAAGAATTTCCACTTCATTCTTCTCGCATCCCTCAAAAGGCAAGCTAGCTTTTAACCATTCAGTCTTGCACTCATAACTGTTGTATCTATTCCACCCTTCCAATGTACCATTTTCAAAATCATAAACAGTTCTAGTTCCATTCTTTTCTACTTCAATGTAATCTATAGCAGCATCCCAATCGTTGTTTCCTTCGAGCCATGAGAAAACTCCTATACCTATCGTATGATTTCCTTTAAGGTTAAGTGAATACTCATACCACTTCCCTTTTTCTATTTCACAAAAGTCTATTGCGTAGTTAGGCACATTATCAATCCAATAGGTAAGATACCTAAAATTACATAATTCTTTTGCGTTTTCGTCTACCATCCATCTCCATTTTATCCTTCCATTATCTCCAAAATTGATAGCCTTGTATATGTAATCCTTCTCTTCTCCAGGATTTTCGTTTTCTGGGTCAATAAAAACTGAATGAGAACCATTATAGGCATGCAAGGAAGTAAGGTAAATCTTTCCCCATCTTCTGCAATTCAGGTATGCGAGAGTAAGATTAGCTACTCCTGAACTAATTTTCTCATTAGCCTTTACCCAAATTTTTACTTCATTAGAATTCGGCTTGCACGAAGTTTCAACTATTTCATACCTTGGTAATCTAAATTCAAAAAGTTCTGGCTCAATTTTTCTTAAGGATTCCAAGTATTCAGAAGAAGGTAAAGTATTTTCGGTTAAATCCAAATTTGTTGAAAGAAGTTCTGTAGTCGAGCCAACTCCTCTAAATCCGGAAGCATGCAGAAGCAAAATACCTGTTCCTATGTCAAAATAAAAAACTCCCTTGCCATAATGTCCGGAAAATTCTTCCAAGTACCAGCACGGCCTTTCGATTCCGTTGAAAGTAATGTTCTTTATTCTTAAAAGCCTAAACTTCCAGCTTTCTCCCATCGTTCCAAAAAGGGTTTTTATAATCCATTCCTTCTTTTCTTCTCCAGTAAAATTCCTTATAGGATGGTAAGTTAAGTTTTCGTCGAAGTATCCTTTATCAAGCCAAAAACCAAAACCATGGTGTAAAGTTGAGTTTTTAGAAAAACGAATACTTCCGTTTTCATAAATAGCATAGTTGGCTATTACAGAAGTCTCTCCTTTCTTCGATAGAATCTTACGTATGGAAATGCTTTCGCTATCTATCTTATGAGTATCATTCTTTAGAGGAACATAAACTCCTGTGTGATAAATTGCGTAAATGCCTTCTTTGATGTACTTTGCTTCTGGAACTTGAATTAAAGGAGTTGGCTCCTTCTTTGGCTTGTATGGAATCTTACCGAAGTAGATTGGAAGATAGAGAAGAAAAAATAAAGAAACGACCAATCCTATGGTTGCTAATAAATCTTTAGAGCTTCTTAGACTTCTTAATCCTTTCATATATACTCACTATAATACAAGCAAGAAAATAAGTATAGTTGACGAAAATTATGCATCCGAGAATAAAACCTACAAAGCTGTATTTAACTGTCATTATACCAATTGGCCAGAAAAGGAATGAAAGTAAAAGGATACATTCATTTGAAATTTTAGCTGTAGAAAATACAGAAAATTTTCCACAAAATAGCATAAAGAGTCCTGCACCCACTATAGCTTGAAGCCAAATGATAAGTCCAAAGACTATGTCTTTTTTCCTATCCCATTTTATAAAATTCCAAACTACTTTCAACACATTCATAATTAAATATTTGATTCTAATTCTAAAATTATTGAAAGTGAGAGCTAATGTGGTTGATTAAGAGCGAGGAAGAAACCAATCCAAACTATGGAAAGCATCCTAAAGAAAGAAGCATAGAAGAGCAAATCCCGAACTCTGTTGTAATAGTCGATAAGCATTCTGGCCCAACTTCCCATCAAATAACCGAGTGGACGAGACAAATTTTTCAAGCTAAAAAAGCTGGGCATGCTGGTACCCTAGACCCAAAGGTTACTGGTGTACTGCCAATAGCTTTGGAAAACGCAACCAAAGCAATGCCAGTTTTAATGGGCTTGGATAAGGAGTATGTTGGAGTAATGCATTTACATAAAGAAATAGATGAGGAAATCTTGAGAAAAGTTATTGCTGAAAAGTTTGTCGGAAAAATAATCCAAGTTCCTCCCGTAAAGTCAGCCGTAGCTAGGAAGCCGAGAGAAAGAGAAATTTACTACTTTGACATTTTAGAGATTGAGGGAAAGGACGTTTTGTTCAAGGTTGGTTGCGAAGCAGGAACTTATGTGAGAAAGCTCATCCATGACCTAGGCCTAGCTTTAAAAGTAGGGGCCCATATGACAGAGCTAAGGAGAACTAAGGCTGGAAATTTTAGCGAGGAGCAGGCTTGGCCTTTGGTAAAAATTAAGGATGCTTATGAATTCTGGAAGGAAGGCGATGAAACCTTATTGAGAAAAATTTTAATCCCCGTCGAATACGCCATAGAGCATGTAAAAAAAGTTTTTGTAAAAGATTCTGCGATTTACAACATTACATGCGGCGCTCCAGTTTATGTGAAAGGTATAACAAGAATTCAAGAAGGAATAAGAAGAGGAGAAACTGTTGCAATCTTTAGCCTAAAGGAAGAGTTGGTAGCTTTGGGTATAGCTAAGCTAACGAGCGAGGAAATGTTCGAGAGGAAAAGAGGGATAGCGATAAGGACTGATAGGGTTTTTATGCCCAAGGGAACTTATCCAAAAATTGTTTAACTTTAAAGCTCAAAATTAAGAGTATGGAAGCTAGCCATTTCATCCTATGCTCGACAATTTTCCTAAACACTTTCTTCTTCCTTTTCACTTTCGATAATTTTATAAAAAAGTTTAGTTTGGGTGAAAGAGATTTAACTCTTTTCGTCATCTCATTCCTCTTTCTACTCCTGCTTTTTCTTACCGTAGGATTCTTTATAGGCAGAACGCAAAGGTATTACTACTTATAGGAAGCCGATGAATCTAAAGAGAGAATAGGCAAGCTTGCAAAACCCGAGCAAATCTTTTCTTAAGTTAGGGAATTCTCTAACCTTCTTGTATCCTAAAACAAAGCTTTCCCAAAACTCAAAGTATTTTCCCTTTGGTATGGACATGTTTAGAGTGAGCAAGTCTAAATACTTTTGAAACTCTTTCGCGTTTGAAACAGAAAATTCTAAGTCCGTATAAAAAATTTGATTGTTTGAAAGCAAGCTATTACTTGTCTTGCTATCTATCAAAGCTATTCCTTTCTCGTGCAAGCTAGCAAGCTGCATTCCTTTTTTGAAAGCGATTTCCCTGATTCGCTTGGAGCTTGAGTTTTTAATAGCTTCATACAAGCTTTCTCCTTCAATCCATTCTCTAACTAAAAAACTATCAGAAGCTATTATCTTAGGGACTTTAAAGCCAAGCCTTTCAAGCCTTTTATTCATTTTTTTCTCATTCTTAATCCTATCTTTCGGAAAAATAGGGATTGGTGAGATTTTAAAATTCAAAAGACAGAAAAGCATGTAAACTGAAAATAGAAGCAAGGTTCTAAAGTTGAAGAGATAGAACTTCACGAAAACTTTTTTGTTTTTTAGCGAAGCAAGGTAAGAAACGTTTGTCCATCCATAGTTTACTAGCTTAAGAATTTTCAATCGCATATAAAGCTATTTAAGTTAGAAATTTATAAAAGCAAATATGGCTGTAGCGAAGGAATTGCTTGAAATTTTAGTTTGTCCAAAGTGTAGGGGGGAAATAAAGGAGAAGGGGATGTTCCTTGTTTGTAAGAATTGTAAGCTGGCTTATCCTGTTTTAGACGGAGATGTGCCAGACATGCTGATAGATGATGCTTGGCCTTTGGAAAAGGCTGAAGAAGCTGATTTTAAACATAATTTAAGGCTGTGATTGAATTGAAAATAGCTGACATAAGAGAAGGAATGAGCAATATTAGTTTGGAAGCTAAAGTGATAGAAATTTCAGAGACTAGGAGCGTGAGAACAAGGTTTGGAAGAAGGGACGTGGCAGACGCTTTGATAAAAGATGAGACTGGGGAAATAAGCTTGACTCTATGGCAAGACCAAATAAATGCTGTGAAAGTTGGGGATAGGATAAGCATTAAAGGAGCCTTCGTGACTAGGTTTAAAGAAAAATTACAAGTAAACGTTCCTAGGTCAGGGAAAATTGAAGTGATTGAATAGCTATCTCTTAACTGCTTTTCCGACTAATATTGCTCCTAGCAAGATTATTGCAGAGCCAACTATAGAGGAAAACGTTAGCTCATTTTTCTTGGTTTCGACTAGCTCTCTTAAAGCTTCTGCTTGCATTTGGGTTACTGCTTGGCTAAAAGTCATTACCGATGAAATTAGCAGGTAAGTTATTACAAAACCGCAGATTATCAAGGAAACCCCTACTGCAAAAAGCATGTAGTCCATGGCTATCAATTTAAATTTAGGTTTTCAAAATATAAATGACTCAAGGTCTGATTCAAGATGATGAGCCGGGGTGGCGGAACCAGGCTAACGCGCCAGCCTTGAGTCCGCGAGAAAGCTGGTGGGGCATCGCCCCGTGTGGGTTCAAATCCCACCCCCGGCGTACCATCAAAACTTTAAATACTTTTAGCTTCCTCAAGGAAGCTTTCTCGAAGAACCAAAGTAAAGGTTGGGGGACGGAATAGCTAAGGCAAAGAGAAATATTTGATTTCAGACGTTTTCGAGTAGAGGAATAGGAATAAATTCTAAGAACTCTTAGAAATAATTATGCAAACTTTTATA
>CAYYER010000011.1:9352-13041 GCA_964471045.1 uncultured archaeon
GTCTTATTCCTTACAAGGTTTTTATTGTTTCTGAAGGGGAGAATCCAAAGTTAAAAGTTAAAGTTTTTTGCGAAGATAAAGGGTTAGCGAGAAAAGTCGTAAACAAAATAAAAGAGATTTATAGAGTTGATTTTGATTACAAAAAATTTCTGTTAAAAACGAGAAAAACTCCAATTTATAAAGTAGCAAAGAAATACTACGGGTTAAGGCCTACAAGAATGGTTAGCATTTATGAAGCTTTAGTAGATAGCATAATAGAACAAAACATAAACTTGAATTTAGCATTAAGAATTAAAGCTGATTTTGTAAGAAAGTTTGGTGAAAGAAAAATTATTGAAAAGGAAGAATATTATTCTTTTCCAAGTTTTGGAAAAATAAGAAAGATTAAGCCATCGGCTTTAAAAAAGAAAATAAGAGTAAC
Organism: uncultured archaeon; assembly: GCA_964471045.1. Classification (GTDB taxonomy): domain Archaea; phylum Aenigmatarchaeota; class Aenigmatarchaeia; order CG10238-14; family SCSR01; genus CALIKW01. Next base: position 9,774 of record CAYYER010000011.1, read on the forward strand.
CTTGGTTAAAGCTAGTGCTATAATTGAAGTTGCAAAACTTGCTGAAAGCTTTCCCTCTCTTGATAAAATAGAAAAGAAGCCAGAAGAATTTATGGAATTCATAACAAAAATAAAAGGAATCGGTAAGTGGACAGCAGAGCTAAGCGTTGCAAAAATTTCTAAAAACTTTTATGTTGGACCTTATGGGGATTTGGCTGTTAGGAGAGGGTTTAAGAGGATTCTTGGAATTAGTGAAGAAAAAGAAATTAAGAAAATTTTGAAGGGGTTGGAAGAATATACTGGGTTAATTCTTTACCTGATAGCTTTAGAAGGTCATAAAAAGAGATAATCGTTCAAATATGTGACACTCCTTATTTCTTTAAAAGATATTTAAAATAGTAAAACCAAGCGAACCAGAAAAACCATAGTAACCATATATAATTATGCGTTGTGAATGCTCGAAAACCAAGAAATCCTAAAAAACCTAAGAATCCTTTGAATCCTTTAAACCATTCTTTTTCTTTCTTCATGGTTTAAGCCTCTCTACTCCTTTAACAAAAATAAATAACCCAAAAGCGATGAATCCAAGGGCTATTAAATAATCCCATAAAAGTTTCAACAAAGAAGGAGTTATCAAATAGATTACTCCCGCCAAGATAAAAATAATCCCTAAAAAAATCAGAGCAAACGAAGAAACTTTGTATGCTTTTTTAATTTTAATTTTTCTTTCTTCAATTACAAACAAAGAATCTAGAAAAAATCCCAAGCCCATGCCGATAAACATACAAGCTAGAAAAGCATTCTCATAAAGTTTGCTCAATAAAAACCCAAGTCCCATTCCTATGAACATTAAAGGCAAAAAGAATATGTGCTTCCTTCTCTTCTTCGTTTTGGCCATATATATTCTTTCTTAGAGAACTTTAAAAATGTTATGAATCTTGAATTGGGAAAGCAATTGTTTGTTGCTTTAGAAAGTTACCTTATAGAAGAATAGACAGGATTTATAAAAAAGTCAAATCGATTTTTAATGCGGAATTGCTTAAGGTAAATCTCCTCTTTTTGAATAAAGCCTAGAATAAATTCCTGCTCCTATCATGTTTGCCCAAAAAGAATAAAATGCTATCATCTTCCCAAATAACCTTGTCCTAAATCGCATGCAAATAAAGAAAGTGGGAGAATGCATGTACTTCCAACCCAAGCTGCGTGATGCAAAGGATCTTTCTCGGCCCACTCATAAACTTTCATCCATTTATCGAATTATCGAATCCTTTAGAAATTAAATTTGAGATTTTTTCCTTAATCTTGTACAGCATACTCTAAAATTGGAGAAAATTTTTAAACTATTTAATCTCTCAAGGAAAATAAAAAGTAGAGTATCTTTTAAGCTTATGGTTCCATCTTCTCTTTCCAAGCCTGATTCTTGCAATTTTTTGGATCATGTAAGCAGAAACTCTTGTCAAAAATATAAAAAATGCAGATATGCATGAGAGAACTACAACTATGGTTAGCATCAATTCAACAGGAAGTAAGAACACACGAGAATTTTCTATATCTTTGAGTGAAATGAAGGTTAAGATAGCTATACAAACGTCGAGCAAAAGAGAAGTATAAGAGAGCCTTTTTATGAATTTTAAGTGCCATTCTGGATTGAGTAATCTTTTTGCTAAAAATTTTCTCATGGAATATTTTTGGATTTTGAAACAGAAAATGATTGTTGAAAACTAAAATATAAAAATGGTTTATAGAATAATTAGATGCGCCAGTCATCTAACCAGGTAGGATACCAGCTTCCCAAGCTGGGTGTCCGGGTTCAAATCCCGGCTGGCGCATTAAACTGACGGTTCAAATCTCTTATGATTTCACTAACTTTCTTGCAAATCTCTTTTTTCTCCTTTTCGCTAAGCTTTATGATGTGTTTTTTCCTTTTTTGAACTTTCTCTATCTTTTCTCTTAATTTCTTAAGGTCTTTTTCCCACAATTCTCCAAAGTTAGGGAAGTAAGAATAAAAGAGTCTGTGTATTGCATATAATCCAACCATATAAACAGTTAGAATCTGTGACAAAGCCCAATTTCTTAATACATCATTTTTTATCCTGTAAAAAGCCTTGGCGAGAAATATTGTTGATGTATGTATAAAAACTCTCAGTATAAATGAGAAATGAGCAGGGACTTTATCCTCTTCTTTATTTTCCTTAGCTTTCTGTAAAAGTATCGCAGCCCAAAAAAGAATTCCTTTCAACGTATCTTTAAATGTTCCAACTGGTTCTAAAACATATTCCTTAACGAATCTACTTGCTACTACAAGTCTTTTTCTTGTGTCCCATGGGTCTGTAGCTCTCTCTATAAACCCATTTTTTTCTAACTCTCTAATTTTCTTGATATACGTTTTCTTTGCTTTGAGCTTATTTCTCTTTTTAAGCTCTCTAAAAAGTTCATTAAAACCCCTTGGTTTACCGTCTGAAAGTATTTCCATAATAGCTTTTGAGGCTGGGTCTAACTCTTTTACATTCAAGTCTTCTCTATATAAGGTTCTCATAATACACTATTATTCATTTAAGTATTTAAATGTTGCGCAATATTTGAGCAAAGAACACTTATTTTTTTATATATTTTTTTATTTTAAATCGGTGGAATAATGGGTCTATTTATTCCACCAATGTATAATATTTAATCATGAGTGAGACAACTCAAAACTTTGTTAGAAGAAATATAGTGTTAACTCCTGAATTAGACAAAAAAGTCAACAAACTTTTGAAAGAGTTTGGAATTACGCGAAGTGAGTTTATCAGAAATCTAATTGTGATGTTTTTCAAAAAATACGAGGCTGGAAATCATGAGTCTGAAGGAATTGTTAAGGCTGTGGATTGAGGAGGTAGAAAGAGAAATGAAAGGTGATGCCCATGCCCGAAATGAAATTAGAAATAAGTGAATATAAAAACCAGCTGGATATACCATTACTCTATTTTAAAGTATTGGTAAGATTTGCCCAATATTCCGTTAATGGAAAGCTTTCTGTAAAAACATGCAGACAAATTTTGAGTTGGGATTTCAAGCTCAAAAAGGAAGAGAGTAACAAAGTCCTTAAAGAAATGAAGAAACTCGGATTGATTTCTTTCATTTCAAACCATACAATCGAAGTTAACCTCACAAAAAGTTTCATCACGAGGTTAAAAAGGCATGAAAGGGTTTGGTGGTGGAAATGAAAGAGTTAAAAATTAGTAATGTAACGATTGAAGCAAAGATTGTTAAGGTAAGGGATATTCATCCTAGAGTTTTAGTTATATTCAGA
>CAYYER010000012.1:0-11887 GCA_964471045.1 uncultured archaeon
AGCCCAAGCAAGCTATTACTTGAGTTACAGATTTGTGGTTGCATTTTATAACCCCTATCTGCTTCTTTGGGTCGTACAAATTCTTGATTAGCCAGACAGAAGTTTTGCTCACTCCATATTCTCCAAAAAATTCAAGCATGGTGTTCCAAAGAGCAGCTTCCAAATCAGAATAGCTAATTGGCTCTTCTGAGATTATCTGGAAAGCTATATACCTTTCCTTTTCTCTTAGAGTTGGAATTAAAACTTTAAGTCTTTTTTTAATGTTCATTTAACCACCTTCACCCCAGGCATGACCCAATCCTTGCTTTTTCTTTCTTTAATTAGCTTAATTATTTCTTGAGGTACTTTGGATAAAGCATCCTTCGCTTCCTTCAATTCCAATCCAAGCTGACAAGCCATTGAAATCAAACATTCTGGTGCTCTCAATTCCCAGTGAGATATGGCTCCTGAGCAAACTATTATAGGAGCTTTATACTTTTTTGCCAACCTTATGTTTTGAGCTATATTTTTCAGGATTAAACTTCTCGTTCTTTTGGTTGAAAATAGAATCTCTCTAAAATTTATTTCAATAGCAACCCTATTTTTTGCAGCTAATTTAATTCCTACATGGTCTAAGCCAGGATCCTGCCTTTGAAATTCAGGATGGGTTAAAATATCAACCTCTGGCATTTCGCAAGCAACTCTGTTCAATCTTATATCTCCGCCTCTTACAAGCAAAACATCGAACTCTCTTCTTCTTTTAGCTAACTTCTTCAATTCTCTCAAATTCCTTGCTTCATACCCAAGCCAAATTTCAATCCCAACAGCTTTTTTCACCCTTTCAATTTCGGCCTTTAAGATTCCTTCTTCATTTTTGCTTAAAGGATAAGCAGTAAAACAAATTCCCTTATAGCCCAATTTTTTTGCCATAGAAGCTAATTCTTCTAAGCTCGATTCGCCTTCGCTAAAAGCTGAATGAACATGAAAATCGAAGAATTTCATAATTAGAATTTGATTAAATAACTTAAATTTGGTAGTTGTTTTTACATTTGTAGCTCTTTCTTTATAATCACATACATGGTTTAAGACAATTAAGCCTTCTCAAAAAGTAAAACTTAAATAAAAGTTATACAAAAATAAAAGTATGAAAAATAAAATCGTAGAACTTTTAACGAGGGTAGGACCAAAAGGTCAAATAGTTTTAAGAAAAGAGCTAAGGAAGGCCGCTGGGATTAAAGAAGGGGATATAGTAAGAACTAGACTGGTTGATAAGAAGATTTTGATAGAGGCTATCGATTGGGAAGAAGAAATTAGGAAAATAAGGAGGATAGCAGAAAGAATTTCCAAAAAATGGCCAAAAGGTTTAAGTTCTGTTGAGGTTATGAAGGAGGAAAGAAGATGACCGTAATAGTTGATTCTTGCGTGTTTATAAGTCTTTTCACTAAGGATAAAAATTGGGAGAAGGCATTAACCCTAATAGAGCTTATGAAAGAAGGAGAAAAAATAGTGATACCTTCTTTACTCTTGCCTGAAGTTTGCGGGGCTATCGGAAGAATTACTCAAGATAGAAAACTTGCAGAAATAGTTTTTGAAACTATTATGGGCTGGATAAATTCTGGCATGATTTCTGTAGAAGAGCTTAATGAGAAAAGAATGAAGAAGGCTGCACTCATTGCAATAGAATTCGGAATTAAGGGAGGGGATGCCATCTTTGTTTCGCTTGCAAAAGAGTTTCATGGTAAATTGTTTACGTTCGATGAAAAGCTTAGAAGGAAAGTTAAGGGGGAAATAAAGTTCCTGGTTTAAGCTTTTAATCCTCTCGCTTTCTTCCCTGCTGAAGTCAAGCCTCTAAAAACTCTTTTCCTATGCTGCTTTTCTGCTATCCATTTTATCTTAGGGTCAGACTTGATGTTCGGATGATTAGGGTCAACCAAAATGACTTCAAAAAACTTATACTGCCCATCTTCTCCAACAGGATAAGAATTTAAAACTTCCAGGTTTGGAAACTTCCTTTGAGCCTTTTCTTCGGCTATCCATCTCAAGCTCTTTTTAGGCTTGAACCTTACTAAACCTGCTTTGCTCGGTTTTCTCCCTCCTCTTCCATACAACCTTCTTCTCCTCCCTCCTTTCCTTACTTTAACCCTAGCTACCACAAAGCCTTGCTTTGCTCTATAGCCCAAGGCTCTAGCTCTATCCAAGCGAGTAGGTTTTTCTATCCTCTTAACAGTAGGTTCTTTCCTCCACGCTATCAACCTTTTCTTAAAAATTTCGCCCAGATACTCTTTGGGCCTCTTCCAAAATTTTGAAATATACCTGTAAAAGCTTTTGACCATAAAAATCACTTATACTATAAAGTTTAAATACTCTTCTTTATTAAAATCTTTTAAGGTGATTCGTTGCATCCGATAGCCAAAATAATCATAGGAATTATCCTGATAGTAGGAAGTGTATGGTGGATTGCAAGGATGGCTTGGCAAGATTTTCTAGTAGTTTTAAACGGAGCGATTCCTCCATTCGTTTTCTTGCTAGGAGTCTTCATAGTATGGCTAGAGATAGATGAATGGAAGATAGAGAGAGAGCTTAAGAAGGAGGAAGAGAGAGCAAAGAGAGAAGCAAGAAGGAAGGCAAGAAAAGCAAAAAAGAAGAAGAGAAGATAGCTACTTTTCTTTCTATTTTAAAAAATAATTTTAAGTAGTTCTTTCAAGTTAATTTTAGTGTTCGCATGGGAGTTAATCTTAAAGATTTGGTCCCAAAAAAGGAAGTTGAGCTAACAGCCTTATCTGGCAAAAAAATAGCGATAGACGCTTTCAACGCTTGCTACCAATTCCTAAGCATAATTAGGGACAGAATGACGGGCGAGCCTCTGAGGGATTCTAAAGGAAGGGTAACTTCTCATCTCTCCGGCTTATTCTATAGGACGGCTAATCTTATAGAAGCAGGGATTAAGCCAGTCTACGTCTTTGATGGAGAACCCCCCAGCTTCAAGCTTAAGGCTCTGGAAGAAAGGGAAAGGATGAAAGAAGAGGCTAGGAAAAAATGGGAGGAAGCCTTGAAAAAAGGGGAGAAAGCAATAACCTATGCCCAAGCTACAGCTGTTTTAACCGAAGAGATGGTAGAAGATTGTAAAAAGCTTTTAGACTACATGGGAATTCCGTGGGTTCAGGCCCCTAGCGAGGGAGAGATGCAATGCGCTCATATGTGTAAGAAGGGTGATGTATGGGCTTCTGCTTCCCAAGACTATGATTCTATTTTAGTTGGCTCTCCACGCCTAGTTAGAAACCTTTCGATTACTGGAAAAAGAAAGTTGCCTAGAAAGGAAGTTTACATCGAAATTAAGCCAGAGATTATCGAGCTAGAAGAAGTTTTAAAGACTTTGGGGATAACTCAAGAGCAGCTAATAATAATTGGCTTATTGGTCGGGACAGATTATAATCCTGGAGTAAAAGGGGTTGGTCCAAAAACTGCTCTGAAGCTAGTAAAAGAAAATAAAACTTTGAAAAGGGTTTTGCAAAAGGTTAAATGGGAAGGAGAGATTGATGCAGAAGAAATCTACAAATTTTTCTTAAAACCTCCTGTTACTAGCAAGTATAAGCTTGAATGGAAGGCTCCAAACAGGGAAAAAATAATCGAGTTTATGGTCGAGGAGCATGACTTTTCCTTAGAAAGGGTAGAGAAAGTTGTAGATAAGCTGCATCAAGCCTTCACTTCTGGCAGGCAAACTAGCTTGGCAGGATGGTTAAAATAATTTATTTTTCGAAAACTAGCAAAAGATTATGGCAAGCATAGAAAAAATAATTTCGATTGCTAAGAGAAGAGGGTTCGTTTGGCCCTCTAGCGAGATTTATGGTGGCTTGTCTGGCTTCTTTGACTATGGGCCTCTAGGATTTTTATTAAAAACTAAAATCGAAAATTTTTGGAGGGAATTTTTTCTAAAAGAGGATAATATCTTCGAAATTCAAACATGCACTATAATGCCAGAAAAGGTTTGGGAAGCTTCGGGCCATCTAAAGGATTTCATCGATCCTCTAACCCAGTGCAAGAAATGCAACTCCTTTTTTAGAGCAGACGACCTAATTCAAGAAAAGTCTGGAAAAGTAGTTGAAGGTTTAGAGCCGGCAGAACTGACTAAACTACTGAGGGAGAACGGAATTAAATGCCCTAAGTGCGACGGAGAGCTCAGCGAGGTGAGGATTTTTAATCTTATGCTTTCAACTCAAGTTAGCCCAGTTAAAGGGAATCTAGCCTACTTAAGGCCTGAGACTGCTCAGGGAATTTTTGTAAACTTTAAAAATATTTTGAACGCTACCCGAGCAAAGCTTCCTTTTGGAATAGCCCAAGTTGGAGTAAGCTATAGGAATGAAATTTCTCCCCGTCAGTTTTTAATAAGGCTAAGAGAGTTCAGGCAGATGGAAATCGAATACTTCATTCATCCAAAAAGATTGAACGATTGCCCGAATTTTGAGAAATATGCAAATACTAAAATAAGGATTTTGACGAGAGAACAGCAGGAAAAGGGCGAAGAAGCTATCGAGCTAACAGCTAGGGAAGCTGTTGAAAAAGGAATTTTGCCAAACAAATTCCTAGCATATTTTCTGGCTAAAGAATTTCTATGGTATCAGATGCTTGGAATACCAAAGGAAGCTTTAAGGTTCAGGCATATGCTTCCAAAAGAGACTCCTCACTATTCAAAAGCAAACTTTGATCTGGAAATTAAATTTGACTTTGGTTGGAAGGAAGTCGTTGGAAATGCTTACAGAACAGATTATGATTTGAAGGCTCACATGGAACATTCAGGCAAAGATTTAAGCGTAGTTGAAGATGGGGAAAAAATAATTCCCCATGTTGTTGAGCCAAGCTTTGGAATGGATAGAACGATTTATGCGGTTTTACTCTATTCTTTTGTCGAAGATAAAAAGCGAGGATGGGATTGGTTTAAGCTTAAACCAAAAATTGCACCTTATCTAGCAGGGATTTTCCCTTTAGTCAGCAAAGATGGTCTGCCAGAAAAAGCAAAAGAAGTTTACGAGATGCTCAAAAAATGCTACGAGGTTTTTTATGATGAGGCTGGCTCAATAGGTAAGAGGTATGCAAGGAGCGATGAAATAGGTACTCCAATAGCAATTACCATAGACTACCAAACCTTGGAAGACGATACTGTAACCTTAAGGAATAGGGATGATACGAAGCAAGTTAGGGTAGCCATAAAAGATTTAGTAAATGTTTTATGGAAAATTTTGCAAGAAGAATTCGAATTCTAGGCTGCCTTTCCTCTGTAAACTCTTGCAAACTCAGGAGTTATAACTAGGAAATCGTCATGAACTACTGCTATATCTCCGTTCATAGCCAAGCAAGTCTTTTTCAATCTATCTACGCATCTCTTAAGCTCGTCCAAATCCCTATCCCTCAAATCCTTGATCTTAACAAAAACTACGTTCCCCTCTCTCAAACTCTGCTGAATCCTTTCAACGTCAGAAAAAGAATTCAGGTTTTCTATCTTAACGTTTATTTTTTCCTCTTCCTCTAGCAACGTCTCGTCCAGCTCTAGAAACTCTTCTCCTTCTTCTTCAACTTCCGGAGTTTTTATTTTTTCTAGGAGCTTTTTGAAAACCACGCTATCACTTAATTAATTAATTGTACTTCAAGGATAAATATTTAACCTAACTCTCTCCTTTTTTCCTCTAGCATGCTAACTATGTTCCAAATTTTTGTTCTTGCGTAGATTGGCATGTTCGGATCGTTTATTATCTCATCCAAGATGCTTATGGCTGTGCTAAGCTTTACTTCTGGTGGATCATTTCCATTCAAGGCATTCTTCGATTCTTCCACAGCCCTCCTTATATTCCTCGGCACAGTCCTATCGTTTATTATTTGATCCATGAGCGAGATAATATTCTCCAGCTTCATGCTCATCCCTTCACTTTTTCCCTTATTTCTTTTTGCAAATTTTTTAATTTATCGCTTATCCTTTCCTCGCTCTTTTCCAAACTTTTTATTCTTAACTCAATATTCTCCTTAAGTTCTTCTAACTCTTTTTTCAATTCATCGACAGGCTTAAGAACCATTATTTGCCCTGCAATCTTATACGCTTTTTTCTCCTTAGTTTTTTTAAGCTCATCCAAGGCTTTCTCTATTTCTAAATTCTGCAATTTCAAGCTTTCTTTTTGGATTAAAATAGCTTGCAACTGTTGCTGATAAGCCTGGAATTGAGCTATCAAGTTTTTTGTCTTTTCATCAACTTCCATCATCTCGCCCTAACTCTCTTAACGACGGGTGGTCTTAACTTTACAAAAATCCTAAACCCACAATAGGGGCATCTAATTTTCTCGTCCAGCTTCGGAACGATTTTCTTGCACTTAATACACTTATACATCTTCATTCCTCCTTCTTGGTTTCACCAGGCACGTAAGCCAAGCCAGCAAATTTTGTGCCGCACTTCTTACATTCCCATATACCGGCGGCAACTCTCTTAACATATGGCATATTGCATTTCGGACATATATGTGTTTGCTTTTGAACTTTTTCTATTTCAGCAACTATTTTCCTAACTTTTTTCCCATACCTTGCCCCAAACCTTCCCGCACTTCCAACCTTCTTCTTTCTTCCCATCGAATCACTTCCTTATTATCTTACATTTTTTTCCCGAGCTAAGCTTTTCCAAGATGAGTTTTAGCTGTTCATCAGATATATGACTTTTAAGCTTGCCTGCTTGGTAAAGCTGGATTAAATAGAGTTCTAGCTGAGCTGCTAGAGCAGGCTTAACCAACCTTATCCTTCCCAACCTTTCAAAAGCCTCTTTACTCAAAATCTTCTTCAAAACTTCTTTTTTCAACTTTTCAATTTCTTCATTCACTTTTACTTACCTCATAGGCAATTCTATCCAAAAAAGCTTGCCCCTTGCTTGTAATTTTCCTCCCTTTCTTAGTTTTTTCAACCAAACCAGCCTTCTCTAATTGCTGCAAAATCTTTCTTATTATGTTACCAGAAGCTTTCCTGAATTTTGCAGGCTCGGTTCCTCTCCTTTTTCTCCCTCCATAATAGGTTCTTAACCTTTCAACCCCTACAGGACCATCTAAATAAATCCTCCTTAGAATCGAGGCAGCCCTAATATACCAAAAGTCTGGCTGCTCAGGAGGCCTTTCCTTATGAGAGCCAGATTTAACGAAAAAACTCCATGCTGGAGGCTTAATTTTCTCGAACTTCTTCAACTCTTCCTTAGTTCTTTCAACCAGCTTTTGTGGATTTACTTCTCTTGCCGTTACCATACTTATCCTTTTGGTTGTGAGTATATTTAAATCGATATGAAAATTAAAAGATAAAAATTTTAGGTCACGAAAAAAGTTGAAGTAGCTATTTATAATTCCTTTCTCATCTTTAGAAAAGTAGTATAGATTTTAAACTCTTTACTATTGACCACATGGAACTCAAATCTTGGATTTTCGTTCACAATTTCCTTGAGCTCTCTTAAAATTCTCCATTTCAATTCTCTATTTTTATCCAACAAGGGTGAGAAAAACAGGATATCGACATCACTCCCTCCCATGAAATCTCCTTTTCTCAAAAAAGAACCAAAGATAAAAGCTTTACCCTTATACTTCTCGGCCACTTTTTTTATTCCTCTAAAATATTTGTCCTTGTTTTTCTCGAAATCTTTTAAAATCTTCATCTTTTGCTCCATTAAGAACTCAAAACCTTTCATCCAACCACTTTCCAAACTTTTTTGACAAATCTTAAGCAAGCATCAAATTCTTTTTTTGTGTATTCGAATCCTAAGTATCTTGCTCCAATGTACGCATCTTCTAAAATATCTACATAACTCCAATTTTTCTCAGCAACTTTTTTCAGGGAAGGCAACACTTTTCCTAAGAGTCTTATCAATTCGGTTAGTCTATGAGTTTTTGGAAATTCTCCTATCTTTTCAAGCAATTTACTTTTAAGCAAGAGTTGCAAGGATTGCTCGAGATGAAAAAGTGCTACGTCAAAATTCTTCTCCTTCGCATCGAATAGCGCAACTTTTAAAAAATGCCTGCCTCTTTCTCTCAATTTCTTAACAAGCTCTTTTTCCATAATTCTAATATCACTCCTTTAAAACTTTAAATTTCTTCGAATAAGGGTATCTATAAATTTTCCCACAATTCAAGCATTCGACCTCAACGATTTTTTCCTTGCTTTTGATCCTTACTCGCGAGCTAAATCCAGGAATCAGCAAGGAATTGCAATTCTTGCAAAATTTCCTTTTCAATTCTTTCGAAAGCCTTACATTATACCTTAGCCCAATCTTTCTTGCTAGTTGAATGTATCTTCTACTCCTTTCAGGATGTGCTTTAAATTCTTTTTCGGCTAGCTCGAACAAGATTCGAATTCTCTCTTTCGCTATTCTCCTTTGCCACTCAGGTTTTCTCCCCCTTCTCATTAATTTAATTTTGGTTTGGGAAAATAAGAAAATCAAATCAATTTTCTCAAAGTTCTTTTTACCTTAAATTTACCCAAGATATACCCAAGGATAATTCCCATGAGAATCAGCAAAGGTTCATCCATAAGATTAATCGGAAATCCGTATCTCTCGTTCAAGTCGAAGAAATCCACGTACAAGAGAATTAGAATAAATACTATTGCAATACCGATCAAATCGATTTTTTCTATATCTCTGAAAGTCAGTTTTCCCCTTTTCATTAATCTAGTTTAAGGAAAAAGAGATAAAAATTTTTCAGCAAAAAAATTCCTGGATCTTCTTGAGAGTTTTTTCGTATACGTCTTCTCTTCGATAGATTTTACAGAAATAGATTGAAGCCAAATCTTGGAGAATGCTTAAAACCTCAATCGCACTACTCCTTAAAATTCTTCTAGTAGGAAGAGAAGTTGGAAGAGAAACTATTTTAAACGAATAAGGTTTATCTTTCAGATAGCTTCTGAAAATCAAGCTAGCGCTTGGGACATGGTAGCTAGAAGTGCATACATAAATCTCTTCTTTTTCTGGCAATCTGTCTAGAATTTCTCTTATGTTCTTCGCATTTTCATAAGTACTTGCAGAATTCTCGTCTATTATTATATCTCTCCTATACCCTAATTTCCTTGCATGTTTCTCCATATCCCTTGCTATTTCTGTACACGAAAGGATTAAAACGTCTGGTTTAACCCTTCCTAAAGTATACTCAACTCTCATCAACGCTTCATCCAGCTCCGAGCCCAATACAGCTGCTACTTTCATGTTAGTTATAGAAAATAGCTAAATTTTTAAATCTTAGCGAAACCTAAAAATTTGCTCGCGATTACGAACATCGCATGTCCCCAAGCTAGAGGAATTATGGATGCGGGCTTATCGTCTTTTATTTGCTCCGGTATTTTATCCTCTACCCTTTCCAAAACCCAGTTAAAATATTTTAGCGCATCTTTTCTGTTACCAGCTTTTGAAAAATAGATCGAAGCCCAAAAGTTTAGGATAGGCCATGCACCAGCTCCGCCTAACCTCAGCTTACCGAAGCTTATTTTTCCATCATACTTATCCTTAGGATATCTAAGAATACCTCCGTTAATCTCATTCTTTTCCAAAATTTTTTTAACAGTCAGAACCATTCTTTCATCCCTTGCTTTGATTACTTCGGCTGGCCATACCAAGCCTAAAGCAGAAGAATCTATAGTTCTATCTATTTTCTTCCCATAAGTTTTAACGAAATAACCCAAATAACATTTTTCCAAAACTTTTTCCATTGCTTCTATGCAATTCAACCATTTTCTTTTCGGTTTAATCAGTTCAATCGCACTCTTTAAGCCTTTAATGCACATAGCTAAAGAATAAGTATGAACTTGCTCGAGCTTGGGGTCGGCAACTTTCTCTTCCCACAAATCGAAAGAAGGTATTCTAAAGCACTTTCCATTCCATAGCTTGCATAAACTGTTAGCAGCTTTTTTAACTAAATCGTGAAATTTGTTAACTTTTCTGAATTTCGAATGCTCATAGATTGCCCACAAGAGCGAAGCTGTTTGGTCAGGCTGAAAATGCATGTAAAAGAGTCTTACAACCGTTTGATTTTTAGCAATCCTCCTAAGCTTTTCATTTTTTAAATCAGAAATTTTTATCCCTACATCAAAATCTCCGGCTGCTCTTCCGTGCGGATAATACTTCTGAGCTAGAAAAACACCCTTTTCTCTAAACAGTTCAGCCCTTTCCCAACACCACTCAAAAAATCTTTCAGGAATTTCGTGCATCCCCAGCAAGTCTGCTGCATAGCAAACAAAGCTTGCATCCCTCGGCCAAACATAAAAATAGCTTTTCACGTCTTTTGGATAGGCTTCATCCAAAATGTTCGAAGCTACTATGGCTCCATTTTTCAACGAACAAGCCTTTATGACCTCTATACTTCTTCTATAAACTTTTCTAACCTTACTTTTTTCAACCATTTTTCCATTTCCTCCTTACCGATATACCTTTCTTCTCCAAACTTGGTGACGGCGAAAGCTCCTGCCAGGTTTCCAAGAACCCCTGCTTTTCTTAAGCTCTTATACTTTAACAACCCATAGATAAAGCCAGCGTTGAAAAAATCTCCGGCTCCAGTAGGGTTTACTGCTCTAACTTTGAACGCCCTTATCCTAAAACTTTCTTTTTGGCTAGCTATCAAGCAACCCTTTTTATCGAGCTTTAAAACAACATGCTTACAGCCGAATCTTAAAATCTTCTTTGCAATTTTAACTTCATTCCTCTCTTTTGTTAAAATCTTTCCTTCTTCGAAGTCAGGAAGGAAAAAATCAACTGACTTTAAGTTTCTCTTTAGCATCCTTAGATTGCAATTAATTCCGCTTTTCAGATCCGGCTCTAAGCACGTGAGCATCCCATTCTTCTTCGCAAATTTCAAGATTTTCCTCGCATCTTTCTCCAAATTTCTTAAGAGGTTGTATCCACCAAGCAAAAAAATTTCCCCTCCTATAGCTTCAAGCTTAAAATCTTTCAAAGAGAGCAAAGAATTGGTTCCCCTAAAAGTTATCAGGCTTCTTTTTCCGTCTTTAAAGCTTATACCAAAGCTTATTCCCGTTTTTCCTCTTCCAGCTTGCTTAACTTTCGAATCAACCCTAAACTCTTTTAACTTTTCGAGCAAAAACTTTCCAAACCAATCTCTTCCAATTAATCCGATTAGCCTAGCTTTAACTCCAAGCCTAGCTAAAGCTAGAGCAGAATGTGCAGCACAACCACCAACTTCCATTTTTAGATGGGGAATCAAAACTTGCGAGTCCTTCTTAGGATAAGCCCTTATCGGAGGGGTGAGCAAATCAACGTTTATATCTCCTAAAACAGTTACCTCGACCATAAATTTAATTTGGATTTTAACTTATTTCTTTAAGCTTTCTTCTCACAAGCCTTGAATATTTTTTGATTATTTCTCTTAACCTTTTTTTATTCTTCGCTTCTGCGCAAATGTTTATTTCTGGCATGTTCTGGCTTGCCCTTATCAAAACCCATTCTTCAGGGTTAAGCTTAATTTTAATTCCATCCATTAGCCTAATACATCTCGGGAATTCGCTCTTGATTTTTTTTATAACCTTAATCTTTTTCTCATCACTTCCAGCTTTCAGATAAATTCTTTCGACGGGCTTTAGCTTTATTTTTTTAACAAGCTTGGAAAGTTTTTCCCTCTTTTTCGACAGAATTCTTGCCAAGTATAAGATTGCTAAAGTCCCGTCAGAAAAAGGATAGAATTCGTTGAAGTAGAAATGAGAACTTTGTTCCCCAGCAAATAACGCTCTTTCCTCCTTAATTTTTTTCTCTATAAAGCCGTGGCCGATCCTCCACCAGATTAGCTTTCCTCCCAGCTTCCTGACCAAATCTTCGAGCTCGCTGGCGCAATCTACGGTTAAAATAATCTTCCCCTTTTTTCTTTCCAGAATATCTTGAATAAAAATATAGTTCATTTCACTTCCG
>CAYYER010000013.1:0-6114 GCA_964471045.1 uncultured archaeon
ATACATTTATTCTTTTACTCAAAAAATTTAAGTCTAAAAGACTTTTTATGTTATACGTATAACATAAAATTTCTTAAAGTTTAATTCCCCTTAGTTATTAAATGAGATACATTTTAAAAACCTTAGAAAAAATGTTGAACAAGGAACTTAGAGAAAAGAAAATTGATGGGAGCATACTTGTTTATTCTTTAAGAGGAGGATTAAACTTGTTTTACGTTAAGGATGGGGTAAAGTATTTCTTCTTTTTCCCTTTGGAAGCTAAGAAAGCATACGGAGATTGGATAACATACATTATCGACCCGAAGGAAGTAATCGATTACATAAGCAAGCGGATTGGAAGAATTAATACTTCCTACATAGGTTAAAAATTTTTAAATCTAAGAACTTCAATTTTTATTTTTAGCTAGAATGAGGGATTGGCATGCCCGAGAAGCTTCCTGAGCCTGAAGGTATTTGCCCTTATTGTGGAAAGAAAATTTATTCAAACTTCCATGAGCATGTTTTGATTTGTAAGTTTGAAAAAGAGAGCAAGTATTAGACTAACAAACTCCTGACCAAATCCTCCCTCGCAATTATCCCGACTAGCTTACCTTCTTTATCTATTACTGGCAACCTGTTAACATCATTCTTGGCCATTAGGGTAGCAGCTTCTATTAGACTTGCATCTGGATCTATAGAAATAACTTTTTTTGACATAACATCCTCAACCTTGGTCGAGGAAATCTTTTCAAGCTCTTTCTTGAAGCTCAAATAATCTTTTCCCAGCTTTATTAAATTAAGAATTGCCATGCTTAGAGAAAGTGGATTATCTATTATAGACTTTGAATGCTCCAGCTTTAAACCCATGAACCTAACTATGTCTGAAATGCTTATTACCCCAACAACTTTGTTATCCTTTACTACAGGCGCTCCAGAAATATCCTTTTCCGAAAAAACTTTTGCAACTTCGAATATAGAATCTTCGGGAGAAAAGTAAATAACTTTGGGGTTCATGAAATCTCGCACTTTCTTCATAATTATTAAATCGAAAAATGAAAAAATAAACATGAATGAATATGAAAATTTAAAAAGAATTGGGATAGAGATAGCAAGAAAAATTTCTAGATGCCCAAAGGTTAAGGCTGTCGCATTCATCGGCTCTCTAGCAACAGAATTTGTTGACAAATATTCTAAAGATATAGATTTAGTTTGTATTTGCGACGATTATCCTTCTGTAAAAGAGCGAAGGAGATATTTAGGAAAAGAAAATTATGAAAAATTTGCGAGTAAATTCATGGAGATTGTAAAAAGGAAGGAAATCCAAATAGATATAGTTTTTAGACCGGTTTATTGGTTTGAGAGCGCTCTTAAGCTTGATCCCTATGATGAGGGTGCAGAAAGGTCTTGTCTTTTCCTTCTCCAAAATTTAAAGCCTATAGTTGACAAGGAAAATCTAATCAAAAAAATGAAAAAGAAGATAAAGTATAGTGATGAGTATAAAAGGAAGAAAATCGAGTTTTGCTTTTTAATTCTATCAAACACTTGGAAAATAAATGAAAAACTCATGAAAAGAAATGATATAGCATGCTTAGGTCAAAGATTCTTTGCCTTACTAGAAAGATATGTGCAGATAATCTTTGCTTTAAACAAAAGATACTACTCTGATTTGAAATGGGTTGAAAAATTTATTTCGCAATTTAAGATAAAACCTAAGAATGCCTTGAGCAACATAAGAAAGTTCAGCAAGTTAGGTAATAGAAAAGAGGAAATAAAAGAGAAAATGAAATTGCTCAAGCAAATGATTAAAGAATTGGCTGAATTAGTTAAAAAAGAAGTACCAGAAGCGAAAATTGAAAAATTTTTGGAAAGGATGACTTAACTAACTTTACTCCCTTCTTCCACATCTTTCTCCGGCTTAATTAAAACAACATTCCCTTCGCTATCTTCAGCAGCTAGAATCATGCATTGACTTTCTACTCCAAAGAATTTTCTTTTTTCCAAGTTAAGGATAAAAACATACTTTTTCCCAATCAAATCTTCAGGCTTATACCATTTAGCTATTCCTGAAACTGCTGTCCTTTTTTCGCTACCAAAACCAACCACTAGCTTAATCAAATTTTCTGTCCCTTCTATCCTTTCAGCCTCTATAATCTTACCAACTCTCAAATCAAGCTTTTTAAAATCTTCGAAGCTTATTTCCATTACCCCACCTCCAGTCTTTTGAACAAAGGCTTAATTTCACCGATTTTATGTCCAGGCTTAATTTCAAGCTTATCTAAATTATCAAAAATTTGTTCGTGAACTAAGCCTGGTAGATTCAACTGTCTCCAAAGTTCTTCGCATGCAAAAGGAATGAAAGGGGCGAAGAGTATTGCCAAAGCTCTAACTAAATTTATCGAAACGTATAAAGCTGTTCTGCAATCAGCCGGGTCTTGCTTCAAGCTTTCCCACGGCTTTTTTGCTTGGAAATACTGATTTCCTGCCTTGCTCAATTCTAGAATTTTCTTTAAAGCCTCTCTAAACTTTAGCTCAAGTATTAACTTTTTAACCGAATCCTTTGTTTCAGCTATTTTCCTGATTAATTCTCTCTCTTTTTTACCATAATTTTCTGGTTCTGGGACGATAGAATTAAAATTCGATTTTATGAAACTCAAAACTCGTAAAACAAAATTACCAAAATTTCCTATCAGTTCAGCATTAACCCTATCTTCAAAATCTTTCAGGATAAAATTCGAATCTTTTGTTTCAGGCAGGATAAAAGCTAGATAAAACCTTAGAAAATCGGGATTAACGTCGACAACCTTTTCTCCAACCCTAACTATTACCCTATCGTCTTCTACATCTAAGAAAACTCCCCAATTTTTACTTTTTGAAATTTTTCTACCTTCGTAGTTCAAAAATTCTAACCCAACAACTTGATAAGGTAGATTATATTCCTCGCATCCCATCAAGACTGCAGGCCAGATTATTGTATGGAATGGAATATTATCCTTCCCTATAAAATGATAAATTTTTGAGTTTTCATCCTGCCAAAACTCTTTCCATTTCTCTGGCTTTCCAATTTTCCTCGCCCATTCTATGGTAGAAGAAATGTAACCAATGGGGGCATCGAACCAGCAATAGAAAACCTTATCTTCAAAACCTTTCAAAGGAACTTTTATCCCCCACTTTAAATCTCGAGTTATACATCTCTCCTTCAAACCTTCTTTGATCCACGCAAGAGCAAAATTTCTAACGTTTGCTTTCCAATGTTTATTGGCTTCTATCCATTTTTTGAGCCTTTTCTCAAACTTTTTCAGGTTCAAGAACAAGTGCTCAACCTCCTTGAACACCGGCTTATTCTTGCAAATTATGCAGTAAGGATTTTTAAGCTGAGAAGGTTCTAGCAAGCGAGCACAAGCTTCGCATTGGTCTCCTCTCGCAGTTTCATAACCGCAAAAAGGGCAGGTTCCTTCTACCCAGCGGTCAGGCAAGAATCTTTTATCGATCTCGCAATAGGGCAAAAGAATTTTTTTCCTGGTTATATAGCCCTTCCTAAAAAGCTTGAGAAAAATTTGAGTAGTTAGTTCATGATTTGTTTGATTGGAAGTTCGTGAAAAATTGTCATAGCTTATTCCAAGCCACTCATAGATTTTTTTATGAACCTTAAAGAGCTTATCGCATAGCTCTTTGGGGCTTAGACCTGCTTTAAAAGCCGCAACTTCTGTAGGAGAGCCGTGCTCATCGGTGCCACCAACAAAGACCACTTCTTTTCCAAATAGTCTTAAGAAACGAGCGAAAATATCGGCGGGTAAATGAGAGCCCGCTATATTACCTACATGCGGAATGTTGTTTACGTAGGGCAATGCTGCTGAAACAAGCCATCTTTCCTCGAAATCCATCACCTATAGATTATTTTATCTTGACTTTAAAAATTAAATCTTATCTCGTTAACTTATGGTTGGGGAGATAAAAAATTATCGAGTTTTTGTCCTCGCCTCATGCTTTTCCCAGATAAAATGAGTGATAGCCAAAACTCTGTATCGGCCTCAATTTTGGAAAAAATATTAACTTCCAAAACAATACTTGATTATGAGAAAAGAAGGAATTATCAAATTCCTGAAAATCTACGCACTTTTCTTTTTGTTTGCTTTATCGATAAATCTATCGTTGGAAATAGTTTTAAGACTGATCCTATGGATACCCGAAGCATTGGACATTAGAGGAATAATAATCTTTTTCTCAATTTTCAGCTTCTTCGGTACTCTCATATTTTTTTATAAAAGCTATAGACCGAGAAAAATGGGCTTATTATCGCTAGTATTCGGACAGATTTGTGAATTTACTTTTATGAAACCTGAATGGGTTCAAAACTTTTATGCACTCGAAATCAGCATGGACGCTATCATGCCATTTATTCTATCATCGATAATTTACTGGTTTCCAGCATGGTTTATACCTTCGTATATAATCCATAAATATTGTCATAGGTTAGGTTTGTGAACTCTTGTATGCACCAAACTGATAGGTTATTATGCCAACGATAAGCTAGCAAAATCATAAACCGTAAAACTTTATATCATATTGATACCTATCAATATGTAAATATGAAAGAATCACTAAAAATATTCAAGGCATTATCTGACGAAACTCGCTTAAAGATAGTTGAACTTCTCCTCGATGGAGAAAAATGCGTTTGTGAAATAGCAAGCCATGTTAATAGGACGCAACCAACGATCTCGATCCAACTAGCCAAACTCGAAAGTTTAGGAATCGTCGAATCAAGAAGAGAAGGAAAAAGCGTTTATTATAAAATTAAAGATAAGAGAGTTGTGAAAATATTAAAAATAATAAAAGGTGATGAAGAATGATGCCCTTAATCTACATCTTGGCTTTATTAACTACCGGAGCTTTAGTTGGATTAGTTTCTGGCTTGCTAGGTGTAGGTGGCTGTTTTGTAATGGTTCCTATTCAATTTTGGATTCTAACAGCGATTGGGATAGATCCTACCATTGCGATGAGAGTTGCTTTTGGAACAAATTTGTTGGTAGTTTTCCCTACCGCTATTAGCGGTTCTTTCAGGCATCATAAGAAAGGAGTAGTTCTTTGGAAACAAGCAATAATTCTCGGCTTAACGAGTATCATATTTACATTTGGAGGAGCTTATTTGGCAAGTATTTTGAGTGGTAGCATTCTTAAAATTATTTTCGGTTTAGCAATCCTTTTAGGCGCATTGAGAATGTCAACTGCTCATCCCATAAGGGTGAAAGGAGAAGCCCATGCAAATCCAATAACCTATATTTTCTTAGGAATCATCTTTGGATTTGTTACTGGACTAATAGGTATTGGTGGCGGAGTTTTAATGGTTCCTCTGATGGTAATTTTTCTGAATTTCCACATGCATGAAGCAGTCGGGACTTCAACTGGAGTTATGATTTTTACAAGCCTAGGTGGAGCAATAGCTTATATGCTCTACGGACTGAATGTTCCTGGCTTACCTCCTTATTCCATTGGATACGTCAACCTTTTCCAATGGATTTTGCTGGCTAGCACGAGCATTCCAACGGCACAGTTAGGTGTTCACCTGGCGCATAAAATACATCCTAAATCATTAAAATGGATTTTTATCGTTGTTATGGTTTATATGGGACTAAAAATGATTGGCATTTTCTCTTGGCTTGGTTTGCCTATATGAAAAATAGGAGATAAAGAGACTCTTAGTCAAAAACGATAAAAAGTTAACTTTCTTATAATTTTGTGAGCATTATGCAAAGGGAAATGTATGGAACAATTTTTCCCCTAGAAAGGGGGGTCTCTAGAGAGGAAGAAAGAAGGTTGGTGAACGAGCTTTTAGACTTTATTATCCTTAGCGAGCTATACAGAGGAAGAATGCATGGGTATGCGCTCATGAAGAATATAAAGAGGAAATTCGGCTACAATCCAGGAACTTCCAGAGTTTATCCTACCCTCTGGCAGCTTGAAAGAAAGGGCTATATAACTTCAGAAAGAATCGAAGCTAATGGAAGACTTAGAAGGGTTTATGAGTTAACTAAAAGAGGAAGGCTTATCTTCTCGTTTATTTCAAGAGAGTTAGAAAGTATGCTAAGGAAAATGAAGAGCATTTCGCCTGCTGAAAAATGGTACAGAAGATTGCTT
>CAYYER010000013.1:6214-11094 GCA_964471045.1 uncultured archaeon
GATTCTAGTTCATCTCCAATCAAAACAGTCTCTTTCATCGGAGAACAAACAAACATGTTTAAGAAAGAAAGCATGTAAATAGAAGGCTTGCCCAAAACTAAAGCTTTTTTGTTACTCATATGCTCTATTGCTTTAACTATTGCTCCGGTCCCAGGATAAATTTCATTCCCTTTTAGAAAAATCCTTCCGTTCGCGCTGGCCAAAAGCCTTGCACCTTTTTCCAAAATCTCGTAAGCTCTTCTCAATTTTTCTAAGTTGAAATCCCCATCATAGCCTACAGCCAAAAAATCTGGATTGCTCTCCTCGATCTTAATTCCTGCATTCATTAAATCCTCTTCTAAACCTTTTCCTATTGCAAAAGCATTTCCATTCTTTAGCTTGATGTATTCCGCAACCACTTGAGAGGAGCTTATCAATTCATTCTCCTTAATCTCAAGCCCAAAACCTTTAAATTTTCTAATCAGAGTTTTTCTCGAGAAAAAAGTATTGTTGGTTACGAAAAGAACTTGCTTTCCTTCTTTCCTCAACTTCTCGATAGTTTCTATAACTCCTGGAAAGATTTTTTCCATGTTCCATAGGGTTCCATCCAAGTCAAAAATGAATGTCTTGAATTTTTTGAAATTTACCATAATTTTAATTTGAGCTGGTAGGTTTTAAATATAAATATCTTCAAATAAAAGTTGTGAAAGAATTTTTCAAGCTAACGGAAGAGTTTGCCAAAAAAATTATTGAGATAGAGAATCTTAGGAAAAGAGTTGGAAATTTTTTGAGGGAATTAAGTAAAGCAAGCTTATCCTTGGATAGAGAGATTCTAGAAGAGAAAATTATAATTCCTGTAGAAAGAAGAGATTTAGAAGATTTGAAAATTGCTGGGGTGGATGGAGGAATAGTAAAGCATTCTTTGCACGGCATAGATTTAATGCTTTTAAGAGCGGTTGGCGTTATCTTTTATTTTAAAAATAACAAGCTCGAAAAAGTCGATTACTGGCCTGAAGCCTTACCTGCTCCTATCCCAAAAGTCATCTTCGACCCTTTTACTGATGTGGAGCTTGAAGTAAACTCAAACTTTGAGAGGCAGCTTGTTGAAGTTAAAAATGCTGTAGAGCTTGTAGAAAAGTTCAAGCCAGACATTCTATTCTTGGATGGCTCGATAATACCTCATTACACAGAAAGGCCTGCTGAGCATTCCTTGCTATTTCCTACTTATCGAAAATTAATCGAAGCTTATACCGAGCTTTTCTATAAAGTTAGAGAAAGTGGAACTGCTTTAGCCGGAATAATAGAGGATTCGAGGGGAACGAGGTTTTGTGAAATAGTCAACCAAAGAATATTAGCAAGAGTTAAGGATGAAATTGCGACTGAAATCAAATTGCTTTTGAACAGAACAAGGGATACAAACTTGTTAACCTATGCTTTGAAGTTCGGGGAAAGAACTTTTGTTTTTAGGTATTCTTCTTTTCCTGAGCAGCACCCTATCCTAAAAGAATTCGGAGGGAAGATTGCAAACTCGATCTTCTCTTTTTACTTAAAAACTGCAGAGTTCGATAGACCTTTGAGAGTAGATTTCTTTGCCGAAAAAGAGTTTATCAAACTTGCTAATTTTATTTCTTCGATTCTATTAGCATTAGCTGGTCATTCAAGCTATGGAATGCCTTCGGTGCTTATCGAAGCTGATCAAAGAGCAAAATTGAGCGAGAAAGATTTGGAGCTATTCTATCATGATCTATTGGCAAAAGCTGGGAATTTGGCTGCTTTATTCTTGCAGAGGAGAGAACAAAGACCTTTTTAAAAAGTAGAAAAAGAAAAAAAGTTTATCTTTCCTTTCCTAGAGCATAGACAGCTTTCAATGCAACTATTACTGCTGCCGGCGCTACCAAGGTTGAAATATTAGTTAATATCGGACCTATGTACTGGCCAACGGCTGGTAATTTATCCAAGCCTGCTGCTCCTGTCAATAGCAAAGCGATGGCCGCTATCAGAAAATTGTAAACTTCTTTTTCTGTAATGTTTAGAAAGCCTATGATTATTCCAAGGATTACTAATATAATAGCTACAGCCTCTGAGTATTCTGCTCCCAAGAATGCTGTGACTATTGCTAGAAGCACTCCTACTATAAAGGAGTATCTGCCAACAGTCTCTAGATCCATCGTCACACCTTATAGCTGTTTAAAAGCTAATTCCTTATAAATTTTTTGGTTTTTTAGAAAAGCGATACCTCTAACTAGTAACAAAAAACATACTTCAAATTCTTCCTTTCGCAAATTTCCTTTATTTTCTTTTTCAACCGCTTGTAATAATCGCTTTTCTCGAAAAATATCTTCTTCCATTTTCCTACAAGCCCAGGATAATTTTCCTCAAGAACCTTTTGCAATCTATCCCAAACTCCTGGTTTTAACCTTAGCTTATCGACCCAAACTTCATCAATTCTTAGTTTTGCCATGGTTCCAAAATATTCTTCTAAATTTCTATCCGAAAGAAAGGGTAATACTGGTCCAAAAAACGCATAAACTTCAATTCCATTAGCTTTTAAAATCTTGATTGCTCTCAATTTTTCTTTCACTGAAGAGGAAAAAGGTTCGAAAACTTTTCTTATACTCTCATCTAAGGTTGTAATCGTGAAGTTTATTTCGCACTGTTTTTTAAACTTCTTGAACAAATCCAAATCTCTCAGAACTAAGGCAGACTTAGTTTGAATGCAAACAGAAAAGTTATTCCTCAGCAAGAGTT
Organism: uncultured archaeon; assembly: GCA_964471045.1. GTDB lineage: Archaea > Aenigmatarchaeota > Aenigmatarchaeia > CG10238-14 > SCSR01 > CALIKW01. The sequence goes on from CAYYER010000013.1 coordinate 8,942, forward strand.
CCAGAATCTTCCTTGTTAGCTTGTATTTTTCTTCCAAAGGCTGATAAGGGTCTGTTAGCGAGGAAAGAAAAACCGTACCCTTTTTCTTCCTTAGAATTTCTCTTCTCAAAATTTCAGGAGCATTTATTTTTACATCAACAAAACTCCCCCAAGGTTCTTCATGCTTCGTATACTTTCTAGTATAATATTCTGCGTAGCAATACTTGCAAGCATGCTGACAGCCAACAAAAGGATTAACGCAATAATCGGCTAGCTGGCTTTTATTGAGCAGGGATTTGCACTTGATTTCTTTGATCTGCATAGGATTACCGGAATTCTACTCCCTCAAAAGCTAAGTATATTTTTATATTCTTAACTTTTAATTATGAGAAATCCTTGGATTTCAAATCTGATTGAAGAACAAAATATAGTGGAAGAATTATCGCCGAAAGAAATAAAAGTTGTTGCTTTAGATGAGAGATGCGTTCTATGCAAAGGTTCTAAAATGCTGTGCGGTAAAACTAGATGCCCTATTTTGGTTAGATTCTATGCTCAACTCAAGGTTAAAAAATTGATAGATTCTACTGTGATAGAAGGCTCGAGCCCTCCAGACATTTTTGTCGGAAGAATAGGCTATCCCCTAGTTTTCATCGGTCCTTTAATCCCTCCCATTAGCGGAGATACGAAAGTTTTGGGTACTCCCGAACTCTGGAAAGGAAAGAGCATAGAGGAAATAGTAGATTTTAGGTCTCAGCTAGTAAGAGGAAAATACAGAGTTAACGTAAAGGATGTGGAAAAGGGTAGGATAGTCGAATACATAAAGGAATTGGCTCTAGCTAAAAGCCCGACCGATACGGAAGCTGAGTTTACCAAAAAGCCAACTGGCAAATTAGTTTTGGATGACCAGGTTCAGCCTTTTGGACCTTCTGCCCCCTTAAAAAGCTTGCTCGTTTCAAGCGTTAGAACAGATCAAAAAATTGAAAAGGCTTATTCCGATACTGATTTGAAGGCTAGCGAAGCGGTTTTCTGGCTTTATAAGAAGGGTGTATTGATCTCAAAAATTCAAAGAGCTTTTTCAGCAGGCTTGTTCGGAATCAAGAAGAATAGAAAGTTCGTTCCCACTCGCTGGTCGATAACTGCGGTAGATTCGATAATTTCCCAAAAACTAATGGAGGAAGTAAAAACTTTTCCTTTGATAAACGAGTTTAGGGTTTATGAGCACGAAGCTTTAGACAATAAGTGGATTGTTTTAATGGTCCCTGCATACTGGAGCTATGAGCAAATGGAGGCTTGGTATCCAAAAACAATTTGGAATCCTTCAGGAAAAGAAGTAATCGTTTATTCTGATTGGGAGGGATTTAATGGAAGAACTACTTACGCAGAGACAGGTGGGTGTTATTACTCGATCAGGGTTGCAATTTGTGAAAAGCTGGTTGAAGAGAAAAGACAAGCTTTAGTAATAACTTTTAGGGAAATCCATCCTGGGTATATCATGCCAGTAGGTGTTTGGCATACAAGAGAAAGTATAAGAGAAGCTGTAAAAAAGAAGCCGATGAAGTTCGATAGTTTGGAAAAAGCTTTGACTTATATTTCAAGCAAGTTAGAAGTTCCCCTGAGAAATTGGGTTAAGAATAGCACGCTCCTAAAAAATTTGATCTACCAGAAGAAAATTTTAGATTTTCTAAAACCATAATTAAATCATGCATTCGCTAAATCATTTCATCTTTTCCTTTAGCCTATGCTTGCTTTTGCTCGAGCCAAACCTGCAAAATGTTTTTTATGCTACCATTTTTTCGCTAGTTTTTTCTGTCCTGATCGATTTGGACCATTGGTATAAAAAGATTAAAAGGCCGTGGTTTGCAAGAAGAACCTGGATTCAAGAACCTCCTGCTCTATTTCTTATAGCATTGCCCATAGCTCTCTTGCTAAGATTTCTAAATCCTTCGTTCTTTTATCTAACCCTAGCTTCTTTTTCTTCCCACATCTTGCTCGATTATCTTTGTGTTTTTAAGGCTCGTCCTTTAGCACCCTTCTCAAAATTAGAAAAGCCTGAAGGTTTTGGGATTTTTGTTCCGGCTACCCATAAATGGAGAAGGAGAATAAAAGGAAAGGTTTCTGAAAACTATTTCTTAATTTTTAACTTGGTTTTTCTCCTAGCAACCCTTTATTTTAAA
>CAYYER010000014.1:0-11082 GCA_964471045.1 uncultured archaeon
CTTTTGAGTATTCTTGTCTTATCCCGAGTAGAAAAATGAAAGAGAAAAATCATCTTCTAAACCTTGCAACAGTTTCTTCGCCTAAATCGTAGAACTTTCTTAAGTTTTATCAATCCTTCGATTACGTAATCGACTCTCCTTGATAACTTTCTTTTTTGTGATTTTCTGTATTCAAAATTTTAAAAATTTATAAATCATGTTGCTCAATTTTAAACTATGAAAAAGGAGTATCCAAACTTTAATCTTTTACTCCAAGAATTTAAAGAATTAAGAGCTGAGGTCAGCAAACTTTCCAATTTAATAGAAGGTAGGCTTATAGGTTTCGAAACTCCGACAAAGCTTGAAATGAAAGCTGCCCGAGAATTTGAGAAAAAACTTAGAAAAGGGAAGTTGGAATTGGTTCCTCTAGAAAAGGCATTAAAGGAGTTATAAGATATGGAAGTTTTTGTCGAGAAGAAAGTTCTTGGAAAATTTAAAAAATTACCACCCAAGGTTAGGACAAAAGCTTCTTCCGCGTTAAAAGAACTTAAGAAGGGTTTTTCAGCAAAGCTAGACATAAAGAAGTTGAAAGGCTTGAGAAACCATTACAGGATAAGAATCGGGAAATATAGAATCTTATTCTACTTTTATGAAGGAAAAATAATAGTCTATGATTTGTTGCCAAGAAAAAAGGCTTACGAATAATTTCAATACTAACTATTTAAGCTAAAACTTTCAAATTTATATTAAATTGCAAAGATAATTAATAAAAAGGAGGAGGAAAAATGCCCATAACAGTTAAAGATATCCATGATATGTTTGGTAAGGATGTTTTTACTTCAAAAGGCTTCTATTGCGGAAAAGTTTCAGACATAGAGTTAGACCTCTCTCGCTTCAAGATTCGCTCGCTAGTAATCCAAGCAGCAAAGGATACTTTCCTGGGAAAGCTAGTAAAGGGAAAGAAAGGGATCATCATTCCTTATCCGATGGTAATGGCGATCGGGGATATAGTTATAATAAAGCACATAGCAGGCCCGCCAGAAGAGGAAGAGGAAGTTGCTGAATAGGGAAAAGATGAAGGAGAAAAAACCTAAGAGAGTTAAGGAATTGCAATGGACCAGGACAGGAAATCTTTACCTATTAATTGACCAAGAAACGAACAAAACCTATACGCTTGACCCTATTTCTTTTTTGGTTTGGATTCAGTGCGATGGGAAAACTGATTTGGAGCAAATAGTCGATGTTTTTTCTGTTAACGGAAATAGGGATATAGTTAAAGCAGCCATAGTTGGAATTCTAGAAAAGCTTGAAAAGTCTGGCCTAATCAAATGGGTTTAGGATGAAGGTTCCTAGAAAAAGAAAATGGATCGATAGGGGAAGCTATTCTAAGCTTATTCTCTTCGATCAAAAAGAGCTTGGCTCAAAGGCATTGATTCAGCTGGTTAAGATAAAGCCAAAATCTAGGGTTGAGCCTCATTATCACAAACAAACCAAAGAAATTTTTTATATTCTGGAAGGAAATGCGTTCCTTTATTTTAACGGAAGAAAGATTAAGGCCAAACCTGGAAAAGTCTTCCTTTGCGAACCTGGAGATGTGCATGGTGTAATAAATCCGAGCAAGAGAGAGCTTTCGCTCCTAGTTTTCAAGATAAATCCAAAAGAAAAAGATTTTTACAAAAATTAAAAAGAAAAAAAGAGTTGCTAGAACTCTTCGAACTCCTCATCATCATAGCTTAGCGGGTCGTAAATATCCTCTTCTTCCCTCACTCTACCCACCTCTTGGAAAAAATGAAAAGGTTGCTGGAATCGCTTACCTTATTATGTCAATTCCTAGAGTTTGACTAACTTCTTTTGTAACAGGCTTTTCAAAGCTTACTGGTCCTAGGATGTAAGGAGATTTGACTCCTGTTATTATCGCAATAACCTGAACCTTTCCTTCGAACTCCGGCAAGATTCTAGCTCCCCAGAAGACCGTTGCACTCGGGTCCAAATGCTGAGCTACCGTCTCACCGATCAAGTTAACTTCCTCCAATCTCAGGTCAGGCCCTCCAGTAATGTGGACCAAAGCTCCGGTTGCTCCCGTATAATCGACCTCAAGCAATGGATTCATCAAAGCTTTGGTAATGGCATCCTTTGCCCTATCTGAGCTGTTAGATTCGCCTACACCAATAGCTGCTACTCCTCCAGAATGCATCACAGCCTTTACGTCAGCATAGTCTAGGTTTACTAAGCTTGGTAGAGTGATCGTTTCGGTTATTCCCTTAACCATGCTTGCTATAAGCTCATCTGCAACGGCAAAAGCTTGCTGAATGCTTAAATTGCCGGCATACTTGAGCAAGCGATCGTTTTCTATTACAATGGCTGTATCGCAAACTTGTCTTAGCTTGGCTAAACCTTCTTCAGCCTTCGCAATCCTCGCTCCCTCTAGCTTGAAAGGCATGGTAACTACAGCTATTACAATCGCTCCCATCGACTTAGCAATTTCACAAACAACTGGAATCGATCCAGTACCCGTACCTTTTCCTAGGCCTGCAATGGCAAAAACTAGGTCAGCCCCTTCCAAAACTTCTTTAATCTCGTTCCTAGATTCTTCTGCAGCCTTCCTTCCAACTTCTGGGTAACCACCGCATCCCAAACCTTTTGTCAATTCCTTTCCAATCAAAATTTTTCTGTCAGCCTTTGCGACAGCTAAGTGCTTGGCATCGGAGTTTAAAGCTATGGTAGTTGCTCCTTCGATTCCCATTTCGGTCAATCGAGTAACTGCATTCTGTCCTGCTCCTCCGCATCCAACCACAACTATCTTGGCTTTCTTAACGCTGAATCCAAACTCTTGCTCTGCTAGCTTGTAGTAGTCGACGTTTGAAAAGGTTGCGCCCGAAGTTGGTTGAAGTTTAAATCTTGTCAAAGGAGAATCCTCTTCTCCGACGCTTCTTTTCAAAGCACTCTTAATTATAGATTCCATCTTTTTTTCCTCCTATTTTTTCAAACCTATATTTTCAAGCATCGAAATGCTTTATATATTAGTTTAACTAAACATTTCTTAGAATTAGCCCGAATTTAGATTAGCCCGAGTTAATTTAGCCCGAAAATAAACCCGTAAAATTCTTTTGATTTAACTAACTTAAATCAATTACTGTAGAGTTTTCTATAGTTTTTTGTAAATAGTTAAAGATTGAAGCGCTTTGAGCGATAAAAAATTTCAATTTCTGGAAGAATTTCCCACATAACTTTAAATATTTTTTAGGCTAAATTTTATGAGAGTGAGAAAGATGGGTGTTCGAGAAAACTTGGAGAAGAGAAAGGTTTGATAGAGTTCTAGATTCTTTTAGCTTTATTGCTATTCTCGATGATCGAGGAAGGATTTTAATCCCTGCTCCTATAAGAAAAAGGATGGGGTTAAAGTTTGGCTCTTTAGTTTTTGCACGCATTAAAACAGTTAAAACTTCTGGAGCTGATGAACGTGAAAGGTGATGTGCGGAATCTTAGGAAGAAAAGAAATGAAAGCTTTGGTCAAAATTCAGTCAGAAATTGTTAGAGAAATAAGAAGGTTTTTGTTCAAAAAAGGTTTCTTAGAAGTCTTGCCTCCCCTATTCGATGAAGTAACAGACCCTGGGATAAGAAGAGCAAAGTTCTTTGAGATAGAATTCTATGGAAAAAGCTACAAGCTAATGAGTGCTTTAACAGTTCACAAGCAAATTCTTGCAAGTCACTTTGGAAAAATATTTTCCTTCTGTCCATGCTTTAGGAAAGAGGATAGGAAAGCAAGATATACAAAAAGACACTTGGCTCAATTTTGGCAAGTAGAAGTTGAAATACCTTATGCCAGCTATGAGGATGCTATGAAACTTGTGGAAAGATTAGTTCAATCAGTTTGCAAGCATGTGAAAGAAAAATGTAGAAAAGAGTTGAAAGTTTTGAAGAGTGATTTGAAAGTGCCTTCTTTACCATTTCCTAGAATAAAGCATGAGGATGCTGTAAGGATTGCAAGAAAGCTTGGAAGAAAAGCTTACTGGGAGAAGGAATTGCCATGGGAAGCTGAAAAAGCCTTATCTCTTCATTTCAAACAACCATTTTTCATATTTTTGTATCCAGCAGGCTCTAGAGGATTTTATGAGAAGATAGAAAGTAGAAAGTCCTTAAGCTTCGATTTAATCTATGACTCTGGCTTTGGTGAGGGATGCTCAGGAAGTGAAAGAGAATGTGAATATGAGAAAATTTTAAAGAAGATAAAAGGGACGCATCTAGAAAAATCCAAATGGTATTTAGATTCCATTAAAAAATTAAAACCAAGCTCTGGGTTTGGAATTGGCCTAGAAAGATTAACTAGATATATTTGCAAACTACCTTCGATAGAAAAAGCCACACTTTTTCCAAGAATTCCAGGTGGTTGATATTTATTTCAAAGACAAAAAATTAATTAAGGCGAGAGAAATGGAGATTTCAGAAATTTTAGAAGGAAGGGAAGGAGAAGTTTCGATTAGAGGCTGGTTGCATCACAAGCGAAGCTCCGGAGGAATTTTATTCTTGCTGGTTAGGGATGGGACAGGAATAATTCAGTGCACTTTAAGGAGAGATGAAGTCGGTGAAGAGAAGTTAAAAGAGATTGACAAGCTGCCTGTGGAATCGACCCTAGAAATAAAGGGTATAGCCAAAAGAGATAAAAGAGCTCCTGGAGGTTATGAGGTTGAGGTTAAAGAGATTAAAGTTCTTTCAAGAGCTGAGGAAGGATTTCCCATAGCTAAAAAATACCATGGGCCTGATTTTCTCTTGAATTACAGGCATTTGTGGATAAGAAGCGAAAAGATGCAAACTATTCTAAGGTTTAGGGCTAAGCTATTGAAATTTGCAAGAGAGTGGTTTGAAGCCAATGGCTTTACCGAATTCCATTCACCAATCTTTACAGCTACGGCATGCGAAGGAGGAGCTACTCTCTTTCCAGTAAAGTATTTTGATAGAGAGGTCTATCTAACCCAATCCTGGCAATTGTATGCAGAGGCAGGAATAGCTAGCCTGGGAAAAATTTATACTATAGCTCCTTCTTTTAGAGCTGAGAAATCGAGAACGAGAAGGCATTTAACCGAATACTGGCACTTAGAGGCTGAAATGCCTTTCTGCGATTTTGAATGCTTGACCAAAACCATAGAAGATTTTATTACTTATGTCTGCCATAAGCTTGCGGAAGAAGCTAAGAGAGAGCTGGAAAGATTTGGGAGAGACCCTAAGGATTTGGTGAAAATCAAAAAGCCCTTTCCTAGGATAACTTATTCCCAAGCAATCGAGATTTTGAAGAAGGATGGGGTTAAAATCGAGTGGGGAGAGGATTTTGGAGCCGATGAGGAAAGAGTTTTAACCAAGCACTTTGACGTTCCTTTCTTCGTTACCCATTATCCAAAAGGCGTGAAGGCCTTTTATCATAAGCCAGACCCAAAAGACCCAAAAGTTACGCTAAGCGTTGACTTGCTCGCCCCAGAGGGTTATGGTGAGATTATAGGAGCAGGAGAGAGGATAGAAGATCTGGAAACTTTGTTGAAGAGAATTAAGGAGGAAAAGCTAGACCCAAAAGATTATCAATGGTATATTGATTTGAGAAGGTATGGTAGCGTAAAGCATTCAGGCTTTGGGTTAGGAGTTGAGAGAATGATAATGTGGATTTTAAAGCTAGAGCACATAAGGGATGCGATTCCATTTCCAAGGTTGATAAACAGGGTATATCCTTAAATTTAAGTCTGGAGAGTTAAATTTTATAGGAGCCCCCGTAGCTCAGCGGTAGAGCGCCCGGCTGTTAACCGGTAGGTCGTGGGTTCGAATCCCACCGGGGGCGCTGTTTTTTGCGATAGAATTTGTACAATTTTTTAAATTGTTACACGTGTAACAGTAGAATTTTGGATGGAGAATAAATTAAATTTATTTTTCCAACAAAACTAATATTAGATGGAAGTTGATGAGAAAACCAAGGAAGCCGTTAAAAAATTGATCGAACGCTACCCTAAGCTCAAAATTATCGCGGAAGTTGTAGAGGGTTCTGGAAACCCCTACAGAGAAATTAAAGGCTATGTGGTTGCTAGAATAGAACCTTTTTACGTTTCTAAGGAAGAGTTTGAGAAATTGAAGAAAGAAGGGAAGGTCTAAAATTCTCAAATATTTAAAAGGAATCTAACATCTAATTATTAGCATCTCCGGCCCCGTGAGGTAATCAGGATAGCCTGGCTGGCTTCGGACCAGCTCGTCTGGGTTCAAATCCCAGCGGGGCCATTTTAGCAATTTAAATCTTGAGGAAATAAATAATTATATGGAAAACTTTTCTCGACTTCAAACCTATCTTTTCAAGGAAACTGTTCCTGTAATTCATCAGGGTGGATTAGGAAAAAGATTGGAGCCGGTTACTCAAGGAAAATTCCCGAAGACTTTGCTCGAAGTCGGTTATCCAAAAAGAAGGCCTATAATGGAATGGATTCTGTTGCCTTATATAAAAGCTGGCTTTGAAGAAATTTACGTCACACTCTGGTTTAAGCCAGATCCTATCAAAAGGAGATGTAAAGAAATAGAAAGGTATGCAAGAGAGGCTGGAAGAAAGCTTGAGTTTACCTTCATCGAAGAACCTCAACATAGAAGGTTGGGGAGAGCGGGGGCAATAAGGTATGGATTAGAGAAAGGAATAATACCGGAAGGGAAGAACATACTTTCCCTAAATGGTTCGGATATAGTTAAGTATGATATAGAAGATTTTGGAAGATTTCATCTTGAAGGTCTGGAAAAAGGATTTTTTGTAACCGTTATTGGGTCGCCTTATGATAAAAGTAAATTTGGTAGGATTTATTGCGAGGAGGATGGAAGGGTAAAGGAATTTAAAGAAAAACCTTTGATAAGATTGCCTAAGGGGGTTTATTCGAACGTAGGAATTTTTCTTTTTGATAAAAGGGCTGTTAACTACTTTTACGAGCTCGAAGAATTTCCAGTAAACATAGAAACTTCTCCAAACCTTCCAAAGCTCAACCAAATAATGAGATGCTATTCTGGAAAAAAAGAGATAGTTCCAGGTAAGAATTGGGTATGGTTTAAGGATCAAAAGGAATATGAAACATGGAAAAATGTAGATTATGAAAAGTTTTTGGGAATTAATCCAGTTGAAAAATATTTAGGGCCCTATGAGCCTAGGAATCCAGGAAATTTTTAAATACAAATTCTATAAATTAATTGAGCCCCCGTCGTCTAGTCCGGTCAAGGATGCGAGCCTCTCGAGCTCGAGATCGTTAAGACGAGAAACACGGGTTCAAATCCCGTCGGGGGCATGACTTCTTTTTTATTCCAAGCAAAGCACTTTTTTACGAGAAAAAATAATTTCTAAATGTATGAATCAAACAAAATTTCTTCTGCTAGTTATCCTTTTATTAACCCCCATAACAACCCTTGCCGCTTATTACCTCTTTTTTGTAAATTTTGGCCTTCCTCTATTTCCTTCCTTTCCCAAAGGAAATGAAAAGATAGGAATTAGAGGTTTAAGCTCTCACCCTCCTTCCGGCCTATTGCAAACTCCTGAGCTTGCTCGTTCTACGGGAGCAAACTGGTATCATATTAAGATGTGTGCCATGTTTACCGAAGATGGTAAGTGCATGAACTTTCCTACCCAAGAAACTTGGGTTAGGGATCAAATTAGGAGAGCGCATAGGGTTGGCTTAAAAGTCTTGCTTGTTCCCTTTATTGCTTCGGGATCTAAGCCATCGATGCCAGGAAACATAACCCTGCCAAAGTTTTTATGGGACAGATATTTTGACTGTATAACAAATTTTACTCTTAGGCTAGCTAGAATAGCTGAAGAAGAGGGGGTCGAAATGCTTGCGACAGCCAACGAAGTATGGTCTTTCACGAACGAGGAGGAAGCTTCAAGATGGTACCAGTTTATTCTCCCTAAGATAAAGAAAATTTATGGCGGAAAGCTCATGATTTGCTTCTATCCTCAGTTGCACAACCTGCTTCAAGCGATAGAAAATGGAAGAAAAACTGAAAAGGATTTTGAAAAGGTTCTTGCGATTAACGTAAGCGGTTATGATTATATAGGGCTTGCTGGTACGCCGGGAGTCGATTCAATCGAGGAGATGCATGAACTGAACAAGAAAGTTATCAAGAGGCTTGAGAAAATCCATAAAAAATGGAAAGTTAGGGTCATCTTCTTGGAGGTCAATTCTCCAGAAACTGTTGAAAAGGAAAAATTCTGGAAGAAGTATTTGGATAAAGGGATGAGTAGGTCGCAAATAAGGGCTATGGTGTTCAGAGAATGGGCTAAGGATTTTAGCAACGTTACCTCCGTCGATGGATGGTTTTTCATAGAATGGACGCCCAACAGCTTTTTAACGTTTTTTGGCAGGGAGGAGAATGAAAAATATGTTTTCGGGTGGCAAACCGACGAAGTTTATAGAGCAATAAAAGAAATTTATGGTGGTTAAATGTTGACATTACCCACTCTAATTGGTTTGGTTTGGGTTTTGCTTTCATTCATCTGTTTATTAGCTCTACCTTTTGCTATCTTGGCTTACATGATAAGAAGAAAACATAACTGGATTGAAATAATTTTAGTTCAAGTCTTAAGCTGGATTTTGTTGTTTACTTTTGTTCATCTAATATTTGGTGGCTTTTGGTTCTTCTCTGGTATTATTGGCCCGGCCTTAAGCATGGGATAAAAATGCAGGACAAAATAATCTTTGAATTAATCCTTTGGATGATTTTCATAGCCGGTATACTTAAGGCCTATTTGCTACCAGCCATTGCCTTACTAATAGGAATAGAATTTATTTGGATACCCGACTGGATAAGCACACCAGGAATAGGACATGGAATGACAATTTTTATGGGTATTCTACCAACAATCGGAATTCTCTGCTTTTATCTTCGCGGTAGAAAGCTTGAACGAAGGAATCCAAGAGCTATTCACTGGGTTTGGCTAATCTTAATGCTCTTTGGAGCATTTTTCGCTCCTCTGGAAAGAATTTTCGGAAGAGGAGATCCTGCTTCACAGGTTCTTTGGGTTCTTTCAGATACCTTACCTTCTGGCTTAGCTTTTGCTTTCTTGATTCCTTTTTACAGATTAGAAAGAGAGAAGAGATTGTTATTATTCTTGCTTCCCTTCGCATTCTTCTATTTGGGTGTTCCTTTTGCAGCAACCGCAAAAATCCTAAACCCATCGCTCTCTGGCTTTCCTCACTATGAAACTCCTTTTTACTTGGATGCATGGTTCTGGAGCGACATGATAGTAAATATAGGAATTGGTGCATTCATATTTTGGGCCGTTCTTAGAAAAGCTTAAATATTTGTCACTTTTAAGTAGTTAAATATGCTAGAAATCACAGGAGTTCATGGAGGAGGTTTTTATCCTGACGGTACTCTTTATTTGAATACTGCCAATAGGGTTAAGAAAGGGTTGGAGCTTTTAAGGAACGGAGAAACTGAGCTTTTGGTAATGCTCGGAATCGGTGCTCCTTACATGCGTGCATACGCTCTTAAAAAATTTCCGTACATCAACCAAAGAAAAATTTTGGTCGAAAGGAAGGGGAGGAGTAGCTTGGAGGAAACTAAAAATTTTAAGCTTAACTTTGTCGACCCTTATGGTTATAAGAATATAGGAAAAGTTTCGCAGGCTTGGCATTTGCCGAGAATCAAACTCATCGACTCGAAAATTTTTCCTCCTCCTTATTATAACGTTAAATATTTTGAAGCTGAGGATGGGAGAGCAAAAGAAGAAGTTGAAAAGGACGTAAGAAGGGAAAAGCTTGTTTACCAAATCGATAGAATTAGGCTAAAGCTACTCCCATTCTCGACTTCTACGCCGGCTGAAAAACTACTGGAATTTGGAGAAAAGTTGTACGAGCCTTCCCTCAAAGTTTACGATGCAGGTAAGAAAACTTTAAAGGATAAAGAGATGTGGAAGGAATGGCTTCTAGGGTTTGCCATTTATCTTGGACCTTGGAATCTTGCTCAAGCCATTGGAGGAAATGAGCTGAGAAAGAATGTTCATGAGCTGGAGGAATGGGTCAATTTTGGCTATACGGTGCCGCTTCTTTTTCCCTTGAGCTCTCCCTTAAGGAAGTTTATAGAGAATTTAAGAGGTAAAAAACTTGATTATAAGCATCAGTATCTTTTAGAAATAGGGTCTGCTCTTACTTGGAAGGGTATTCAACACTTAGGAAGATGTGGATTGATTCCTATAATTCCTCCCTACTTATGGGAAGGTGAGGGTACAGACTATCCTTCTTTAATTTTTGATAATTTGGAAAGTTTACTCAAAATTAGGTTGAGCGAGACTTCGAGAGATGCAATTCGAATTTTCTCTTTAGGGTCCATCTCTTCTTACTTAAGGAAAAAGCTACCTAGACTTGTAAAAGAAAAGGATGAATAAAGCCAGTAACACAAAAAATGAAAGGATTATCGACCAAGTCGAAATTTGAGAAAGCGTGAAAAAGGCCGTTCTATCCAAGCTTGGAGCAAACCAAACGAATTTTCCTTTCAAAGAGGAGAAGTAAATTAAGCTAACGAATACTAGAATTATCGCCAAAGAGCTAACTATATCTTTCTTATACATCTTCCAAATTTTTTTAAGCAAACAACCACCTTGGTTCAATATCCATTATCAAATGAGCTATGAATGCTATTCCTATCACTAATGAATAGGATGGAAAGAAATTTAAGCTTATTGCATAGATAGAAAGCATGGTTATACAATGCAAGATCATTCTTCTCCATGCATGAAAGTATAACCTTCCGCCTTTTCTGAATTCTTCCATCAAACCCTTTGGGTCGAACAATCCTTTTTCAATATACTCCCAAGCCCTTTCTCTAAAAGTTAAGAATGTGTAGAGCAAATGGTCTAAATCTATTAGAGTTCCAGCTACACAACCAACTATTATTAGTTCTAGACCATGATGGAATTCTAATCCAAGAGAAGCAACTAAAACATAAGAGATTATTAGGCTTGCGGTCAAATGCCACCAGGGCATCATATATAAGATTTTTAATTTTCAAAAGTATAAGTAGAGCAATAGGGCCGGTAGATCAACGGTAGATCGCCGCCCTTGCAAGGCGGAGGCTCCGGGTTCGAATCCCGGCCGGTCCATT
>CAYYER010000015.1:0-3413 GCA_964471045.1 uncultured archaeon
AAAGTATGGGATATTGTAGCAAGAAAATACGATGGAGTAAATTGGATTCCTGAAGGTGTTCATTATATAACTGATGACCAAGATATTGAAGACACTTATGTAAACGTCAATCCTAGGAATGATGGAACTATAGATTTTGTATGGAAAAGAGGAGACAATATCACCTATTCTCATATAACCACATTTTTTACAGGAATTACGCTCAATTCAGCCAACTATACGTTTAAAGTAATAAGTCCTATAGAACCAAAGGAGATTAAACTAGTTGGGGATAGAAAGTACTTGAACATATTCTGGACTGCTGTCTATCTCCAGCAGTGGAGAAAAGAAATTGCGGTCAAATGCTACTTAAACTGCCCCAATCCAGGAGATGATATAGAATCGAATTGTGCTAGCTACCAAAGCTGTAACTCGACTACCATCTCTGGCTCTCAAGGAGTATGCACCATTTTAAACCCAAACTACAATTTCACGGATATCAACAAAATAGCTTGTAAAATATACGATCCTTTCTTCCCAGAAATAGAATATAAACTTAGTCTCACATTTCGGGCTTTAAACTTCACATCCTTTCCTCTGAAAAATATCTCAGCAACTGTAGGAGATTCTATTACCTTGCCTATAAGCATAAAGAATCTTGGTTTGCTCGAAGATAACTACACGATAAACATAACCCCTCTTTCAAACCCAAGTTTCATTTCAATCAAAAACAATTCAATAGCAGTAAGAAACGTTAAAAATAAGGAGATAGGTATAGGCTATGCTGAAATAATTCCTCTTTCTTCGAGTGAAATAGAATTAGGAATTTGGGTTTATTCAGATTCTCCAGAATGGTTTGATTGCTCGGCTTGCCCTCCAAATTTCGTTTGTGAGCCAGCATCTCAAAAATGTTCTAAGCATTTTGTGATTAAGATAGAAAGTGGTTACTCAAGCCTTAACGAAATTGGTTTAGCTGAAATAATTCTTTTAATATTTGTAGCCCTAGTTTTAATTTATAGGAAGGGCCCATAGTCTAGTGGTTAGGACGCCGAGCCGAAGCGGAACCCTTACAAGGCGGAGAGCGCGGTTCGATTCCGCGTGGGCCCATCCTAAAAATTAATTTTGAAAACAATAAATTGAGTATATGGAAGAGAGGAAAATACCCCTGAAGCAGCTTGTAGAAGAGAGGCTGAAAAAACTAGAGAGATTGAAAGAACTTGGCATAGAGCCCTTTGGTTATAGGTTTGAAAGAACTCACAAGATCAAGGAAATAAGGGAAAAATACGAGAAAATAAGGGCTGGAAAAAGGCTAGAAAAAGCTAAAGTTAAAGTTGCGGGAAGGATTAAAGCTATAAGAATTCATGGAAAGGCGAGCTTTGCTGATTTGGAAGATGAGAATGGAAGAATTCAGCTTTTCTTTTCTTTGGATTCTTTAGGAAAGAAGAAATACTCCATCTTCAAGGAACTGATCGATATGGGTGATATAATAGGGGTAAGAGGCTTCATCTTCAAGACCCAGAAAGGAGAATTGAGCGTTTGGGTTAAGGACTTTACTTTGTTAGCCAAATCCCTAAGACCTTTGCCAAAAGAATGGTATGGCTTGAGAGATGTAAAGACTAGGTATACTCAAAGATATTTGGATTTGATAATGAACAGAGAAGTTAGAGAAAGGTTTATGCTCATAAGCAAGCTGATAAATGCGATGCGTGAATTTTTAATTTCTAGGGGATTTGTAGAGGTCGATACTCCGGCTTTGCAAACAGTGTATGGAGGTGCTTTTGCTAAACCTTTTGAAACTTATCATAATTACCTCAAACAAAAAATGTATTTGAGGATTGCTCCTGAGCTTCACCTGAAAAGGCTTTTGGTTGGCGGGCTAGAAAAAGTTTTTGAATTTGCAAAATGTTTTAGGAATGAATCGGTAGATGCTTCCCATAACCCAGAATTTTTACAGTTAGAGCTCTATCAAGCTTATGCAAATTATGAGGATACGATGAAGCTGGTCGAAGAAATGGTTTATTGGGTAGCCAAAAAAATTGGTAAGGCTAAAGTAGAGTATCAGGGTAAGAAAATAAGCTTGAAGCCTCCTTGGAAAAGGATTCCGATGGTTAAGGCTATTAAAAAATATGGAAAGATTGATGTTCTTTCTTTGAGCGACGATGAATTGAAGAAGATTGCCAAGGAAAATGAGATAGAAAAGGTTAGGAGAGGGGAAATAATTGAAGCTTTATTCGAAAAGCTAGTTCAACCTAAACTAATTCAACCGACTTTCATAACCCTATTCCCAGCTGATATAACACCCTTAGCAAAAAAAGCGATGGATGAAAGGTTTGCCGAAAGGTATGAAGGTTATATCGGAGGAATAGAAATTTGTAATGGATATACAGAACTTAACAATCCGATAGAACAATTCAAAAGATTTGAGGAGGAAGAAGAATTGAGAAAAAAATTTAGAGATCTTGAGTTCATGCCCATGGATAGAGATTTTATAAGAGCTTTAGAATATGGGATGCCGCCTGCAAGCGGAGTAGGTATAGGGATAGCAAGGATTGCAAGCATCTTTACGAATACAACCAGCATAAAGGAAGTCATAGCTTTTCCAACAGTTTCAGGAAAGGAAGAGATTTTAGTAATTCCTGATTTAATTCCAGAATCTAGGAAATTTGGATAATTTTTATCTTTGATTAATAATTTTAATTAGATGACTTTTGGGTCAAGGATTTTTAAGCAGGAAGAAGTTCTTTTTCCCGAATATTTGCCAGAATTTTTGCCCCACAGAGAGAACCAAATTAAGCAACTAGCAAGAAACTTATTGCCAGCAACCCAAGGAAGAAAGCCGCAAAATACTTTCATCTTTGGGCCTGCAGGAATAGGAAAAACTGCGGTAGCAAAATTCGTTTTTAGGGAGTTTGAGAAATATTCTGGTATTAAAACTGTTTATATAAACTGCTGGGATCACAAGACAGCCCAAGCTATCCTTTCAAGAATAGTTATAGAATTAGGTTTTCCTGTGCAAAGGAGAGGGTGGGCGAAGGATGAAATTATTTCAAGGTTGATTGAATCCTTGGAAAAAACTAAAAAAGCTCTGATAGTCTGCTTGGACGAAGTTGACCAATTAATCTTTAGGAGTCAAGAAGTTTTGTACGATTTGCTCAGAATCAATCAATATGTAAAAAATCCTGTAGGCTTGATTTTCATTTCAAACGACCCATACGTCTTTGCTAATTTGGAGCAGAGAATTAGGAGTAGCTTGAGTATCGAAGAAATTGAATTCAAGCCTTATAGTCTAGAAGAGATGAAGGATATACTAGAAGAAAGGGCAAAGCTTGCGTTCTTTTCTGTCGAGAAAGGAGTTGTTTTATTGGCTGCCAATCATGCTGTAAAAAAAGGTGGGGATGTAAGAGTTGGTTTGGAATGTTTGCTAAAAGCTGGGA
>CAYYER010000015.1:3423-10838 GCA_964471045.1 uncultured archaeon
ATGCTAACCTAGTTAAAGTTGAACATCTAAAAAAAGTTTTGAAAGAAGTGAAAAAAGTTAAGCCGAGGATTTTAAAGGAAAGATTAACTGAAATTGAAAAAGAAATTTTAAAAATTTTGGAAGAAGAGAAGAGAAATTTTACTTCAGGCGAATTGTACAGAATTTATTCAGATAAAACAAAAAATCCTGTTTCCGAGAGAAGCTTTAGGAACTATTTAAATCACTTGGCAAGCATAGGATTGATAAAAATAAGAAAAGCAAAAGGAATTAGGGGAAAAACTAGATTGATTTCAAAAGCTTAAGAGCTTCTTTTTCAGTCTCCCAAAAAAGCATTTTTAAGGCCTGTTCTTTTGAAACCCATGCACAATCTACTACTTCGCTCGTCTGAAGTTTAATTTCTTCGTTTGAATTTGCTTTTACCAGATAGGTTGAAACTAAATGTTTCACGTTCTTGAAGGTAAATTCATAGCTATAGATTTTGTCTAGAATTTGAACATTTTTCAAACCAACCTCTTCAAGAATTTCTCTTTTTAAAGCTTCTTTCTCAGTTTCTCCTTTTTCTATTCCACCTTTCAACAATCTCCACTTATAAGAGAAATTTTTTAAATCTAGTTTTTTGACAAGCAAGACCTTTTTAGCTTTTTCATCGAAAATTACAGCTTGAACATCTTTTCTTATTTGCATAAAATTAATAAGATTTAAGAGTTATTAACGTTATATTAAATTTAAGCTCCAGGATAGCGGGGTAGATGGCTTAGGCCAGCCTAAAGCAGCCTGGAGTGATGACAGATTGCTCGCCGGGCTCATAACCCGGAGGTCGGTGGTTCAAATCCACCCCCCGCTATCTCCAATTTCTAGAAAAAACCTATTCTAAAATTACAGCTAATTTATTCTTTCAGAATTTCCAACATTTTTATATGCTTAACGAAATAACTTCAAGAACCAAATCTTGCAAGCTAATCACCATTTAAATTTCCCCTATGTTAAAAATATTAATGTGAAAATCTTCCTAACTGGCAAACCAAGGTCAGGAAAATCAACAGTGGTACTTAAGCTTATTGAGCTTTTGAAAGAGAAAGGAATAAAAGTCGGTGGATTTATTACTCCAGAAATAAGAGAAAGGGGAAGGAGAGTTGGTTTTTATGTTAAAGATATTTCTTCGAATGAAATGGAAATTTTTGCAAGCGAAGATTTCAAAATAGGGCCGAAGATTGGGAAGTATGGGATTGATGTTAAAGTTTTTGAGCGAATCGCTTTTAAAGCTTTGGATTTTGCTATAGAGAATTGTGATTTGATAGTTATAGATGAAATAGGAAAAATGGAATTTTTAAGCGAAGAATTTAAAAGAAGGATTTATGAACTAGTTTTAATAGAAAAGCCTTTGGTTGCTGTGTTGCACAGAAATTTTGTCAAAAAGTTTAAGGATTTTGGCGAGGTCATAGAGGTTACAGAAAAAGATAGAAAAGTTTTACCGAAAAAATTAGTTGAAAAAATTCTCTCTTACATTAAAAAATAGTTCAACTTTCTAAAAATTTCGTTACATTCTCCATCGAAATTAAATCATCTCTAACCCTTTTGCAAACTTCTTCTAACAATTTCTCTTTTTTAACCCATTTACCTTCTTCCAAATCACTCATCGCTTTAGCATTTTTGTTTCTAACTTCACAGTAAAATACAACAACCTTAACTTCCTCACCTTTCAAATTTTTAAAAATTTTTTCGCTCAATTTTCTAATGTTTTGAATCTTCAAACCAGTTTCTTCTCTTATTTCTCTTTTTAATGCTTCTTCCTCGCTCTCATTTTTCTCAACTCTTCCCCCAATTATATGCCATTTTCCTCCCAAACCATAAGGATGTGGACCTTCCCTCTTTTTACCAATTAAAATTTCGTTTCGAAAAGAAATTAAACCCCATACAACGGTAAACATAATAATTATGATGCTACAATGGTTATTAATATTTTCTAAGTTGGTTTTAGCTTAAGATAAATTAGCCCTCTCTATCTTGCTAGCAGATAAAGATTAAAAATTAGAAGTGGGCCCACTGGGATTTGAACCCAGGACCTACCGCTTGCTCAGCTGCCCTATAAGGCGGTTGCTCTTTCTGGTGAGCTAACCAGGCTGAGCTATGGGCCCTTTATAAATTTATTTTCCTCTATTAATTTTTGAGGGAAAATGTTAAATAAATATTTTTTACTCAACCGAATCATTAAAACCCTAATTTCAAATAAATTTCAAGTTTTTCTTAATAAGGGCTGCTTTGACATAGCTGCAAAAAAAGAGTATAAGATGCTCATTAAAGCGTCTTTCAACGTAGATGGCTTAAGCGAAGAACATGCTCTAAGCTTAAGAGCAATTTCTTACTTCATCTCAGCCTATCCTTTAATCGTTTCTGTAAAAACTAATAGAGGATTTCTGGACGATAAGATTATATATTCAAGATTCCAAATTCCTGTGATCACACCAAGAATGTTCGACTTGCTAGTTAGGAATGAGGAAATCCCTCTTATAGAAGCTACTAAAGGAAAACATTTGGTTGCTATAGATTGTGAAATTTTAAAAACCAAGAGAAAAGAAATGGGACTAAGCCTCAAAGAACTTTCAAGACTTGTAGGAATTTCTAAAAAGGCTCTCTATGAAATTGAAAATAAAAGAGTAAATCCGAGCTTTGAAACTGTTGAGAAATTAGAAAAAGTGCTGAAAGTAAATTTAAAGCAATCTTTCAAGCTTGAAAGACCAAGGCCTGCGTACCTCAAGCCTAAAAATAACTTTCAGAGAAGAATTTCAAAAGAGTTTCGAAGAATAGGAATAGAGAATAGCTGTGTTTACTCTGCTCCTTTTGAATTAGTGGGCAAGGAAAGATATTCTCTAATCACAAGACTATCGAGGGATACGAATGAAATAAAAAGGAAGTATCAAACTATCAAGAAAATTTCTTCTTTCTTCTCTTCTCGAGCCATTTTCATAACAAAAAATGCTAGGGAAACTAGTATAAATGGAATTCCTGTACTGCTAGAATCAGAGCTAAAAGAAATAGAAAGCACTAGGGAATTTAACAAGCTTCTGAGCGAGAAAATTTAAGAAATCTACCGAAAAATTTTTATACTTGTATACCCACATACACATAATAGAATTAATTCTCTTTTAATATTAAGGAGGTTGAAAAGATGGTTCAGGCTATGGTTGGTCAGTTGGGTGGACAACCTGTTTTAATCCTGCCAGAAGGAACTCTAAGGACAAGGGGAAGAGATGCACAAAAGAATAACATAGCTGCAGCAAAGGCTGTGGCTGATGCAGTGAGAACAACTCTAGGCCCGAAAGGAATGGACAAGATGCTAGTAGATTCTTTGGGTGATATAGTAATTACGAACGACGGAGTAACGATTTTAGAAGAAATGGAAATAGAGCATCCTGCAGCAAAGATGATGGTGGAGGTTGCGAAAACGCAGAATGAAGAAGTTGGAGATGGGACAACCACGGCTGTAGTAGTTGCGGGTGAATTGTTAAAAAAGGCTGAGGAGCTACTAGAGCAAGACATTCACCCCACGATTATAACTAAGGGATTTAAGATTGCAAAGGACGAAGCGCTCAAGATTCTGGAAAACATAGGGAAAGAAGTTTCTTTGGAAGATGAGGAAACTTTGAAGAAGATTGCGATGACAGCGATGTCAGGGAAATCTGCAGAAAAAGCCTCTGAAAAACTGGCTAAGCTAGTGGTAGAAGCGGTAAAGATGATTGCAAAGGAAGAAAATGGGAAAATTAAAGTCGATACGGATAATATCAAGAGAGAGAAAAAGCATGGAGGTTCAGCCGAAGATACAGAGCTAATTAAAGGAATTGTTATAGATAAGGAAGTGGTTCATCCAGGGATGCCAAAAGTCATAAAAGAAGCTAAGATTGCTTTGTTGGATTGTGCTCTAGAAGTTAAGGAAACGGAGACAGATGCTGAAATAAGGATTACTTCTCCAGAGCAACTACAAGCTTTCATCGAGCAAGAGCAGAAAATGCTCAAGGACATGGTTGAAAAAATTGCTTCAACAGGAGCTAACGTCGTTTTCTGCCAGAAAGGAATAGACGATTTGGCTCAGCATTACTTAGCTAAGAAGAAAATATTAGCGTGCAGGAGGGTTAAAAAATCTGACATGGAAGCTCTTGCAAAAGCTACTGGAGGAAGGATAGTAACGAACATAGATGACCTAAGCAAGGAAGACCTGGGTTATGCAAAGTTGGTTGAGGAGAGAAAAATCGCAGGCGAAGCGATGGTTTTTGTTAGAGAGTGCAAAGATCCAAAGGCCGTGACCATATTGGTAAGGGGTAGCACAGAGCATTTTGTTGATGAAGTCGATAGGAGCATAGAAGATGCTATAGGAGCTGTTGCTTCGGCCATCGAACTAGGAAAAGTCGTCGCGGGTGCTGGAGCGCCTGAGGCTGAGATAGCAAGAAGGTTGAGAAAGTTTGCAGAGAAGTTTTCTGGAAGGGAACAACTGGCTATTCAAGCATTTGCCGAAGCCTTGGAAATTATACCTAGAAGCTTGGCAGAGAATGCAGGTCTAGATCCTATTGATATATTGGTCGAGCTAAGGGCTGCTCATGAGCAGGGAAAAACCACTTATGGCATAGATATATTCAACGGAAAGGTAATCGATGCAGAAAAGATGGGTGTGATAGAGCCGTTAAAAGTAAAGCTTCAAGCAATTAAGTCTGCCGCCGAGGCTGCAGAAATGATTCTAAGGATAGACGATGTAATATCGGCGAGCAAGCTAGAGAAAGAAAAAACTCCACCAAGCCCGCCAGAAACAGAAACCTAAAACATTTAAATATATAGCACATTCAAAAATAATGTATTAATGGAGGTGGAGAAATGCCCGCAAAGCCTCATATAAACCTAATGACAGCTGGCCATGTAGATTCAGGAAAGTCTACGCTAATAGGAAGATTGCTATTCGATACAGGAGCGATAAGAGAAGACGAAATGAGAAAGCTAAAGGAACTTGCCAAAGAGCTTAAGAAGGAAACTTTCGAGTTTGCATTCGTAATGGATAAGCTAAAGGAAGAGAGGCAAAGAGGTTTAACCATCGACATAATGCACAGACCGTTTGAGACCCAAAAATGGTTCTTCACAATAATAGATTGTCCGGGCCATAGGGATTTCGTTAAAAACATGATCACAGGAGCAAGCCAAGCCGATGCATGCATATTCGTAATTTCAGCCAAGCAAGGAGAGGGAATCCAAGAGCAAACTAAGGAGCATGCCTGGCTTCTAAAAGTCTTGGGAATTAATCAAATAATTGTTGCCTTGAACAAAATGGATACGGTGAACTATGATGAAAAAAGGTTCAACGAAGTAAAAGAAGAGGCAATAAAGTTATTCAAGACAATCGGATACAAAGTCGAGGAAATTCCATTCATCCCAATTTCAGCATTCTACGGGGATAATGTAGTAAAGAAATCTGACAAAATGCCTTGGTATACTGGCCCGACTTTGGTAGAAGCCTTAGATCAATATATAAAAGAACCTGAAAAACCGATAGATAAGCCATTAAGAATCCCCATTCAAGATGTCTATTCAATTACAGGAGTAGGGACTGTCCCAGTGGGAAGGGTTGAAACTGGTGTGCTGAAAGTTGGTGATACAGTGGTTTTTGAGCCAGCTGGCGTTAAAGGAGAGGTAAAATCGATAGAGATACATCATCAGCAAATCCAAGAAGCAAAGCCTGGAGATAATATAGGGTTTAATGTAAGGGGAGTTAGCAAGACCGATGTAAGAAGAGGAGATGTAGCAGGACATCCAGATAACCCACCAAGCGTGGCAAAAGAATTCACTGCACAAATAGTTGTTTTGCAACATCCAACGGTAATAGCAGCAGGTTATACTCCAGTTTTTCACTGCCACACAGCAAGTGTAGCTTGTAAGATTGAAGAGATAATCGCAAAAATTGATCCAAGGACCGGAGCTGTTGTTCAAGAAAAACCAGATTTCATAAAAACTGGTGATGCAGCCAAGATAAGAGTTGTCCCAACCAAGCCAATGGTAATAGAAAAGCAAGCGGAGTTTCCTCAGCTAGCAAGGTTTGCTATTAGAGACATGGGAATAACAGTTGCAGCAGGAATTTGTTTGGATGTAGTAAAAGCGAAGTAGCTACTTTTTTTCTATTTTTCCATTTCTTGGTTTAATGATAGTAAAAAATAAAAGCTTAAAATCCTTCTAAGAAATATGGCACTTTATTCTTCCCATGCCATTATAGTGATGAGCAGAAGATACTTGCTTAATAAGGAACATGAGGAATTCGGCTTTCTCTTTCCAGGCGGGAGATTTACGGAAAATGATGTAAGAAGAGCACAATCAGAAGGATGGTACAAAGTTTCAAGAGAGGTTTTGGAAAGGAAGCTTAGGGAAGAACTCAATCCTACAAAAATTTTAATAGGAGATTTGGTTGAAGTCCTTCCTGATGAGATAGTAACAGAAAATTATAGGTTTTATCCTATAGAACAAATGTGGTTCTATCTTGCAGACATAGAGCCGCATAATTTCTATGAGCTAAAGAGAAGAACGAGCATACCATTAAGGTTGATGAGTAGAAAAGAAATAGAAAAAGAGGTAATTTCGAATGCTATGAAAAAAGTTTTGAAGAAGCTTCCTCGTCATTATCCTTGAAAAATGTTTTATATTAACCTCTTTTATCCTACACGCATACCTATTTGACAATAGTACCTCTCGGATATTAGAGATTTTGCACAGGTACAATTGTAAATCCCAATTGTAAGAGGTTTCTGTGAAGTAATAAGTTCTACAGTATCTGTAA
This sequence comes from uncultured archaeon, assembly GCA_964471045.1. Taxonomy (GTDB): domain Archaea; phylum Aenigmatarchaeota; class Aenigmatarchaeia; order CG10238-14; family SCSR01; genus CALIKW01. Next base: position 10,226 of record CAYYER010000015.1, read on the forward strand.
TCGTCCAATTTTTCACACCCCAAATTCCCCAATTTCCTATTACTGAAAATACCTCTTTAGGTTTATAACTAGCAAGATACTTATTTACACAAATTCCTCTAACTCCTTTTTTCATTGACGATGAATAGTTTGATTCATATTCTAATTTAATACCGGTACATTCCTCAGATTTGAAGCAATAATTTTTTTCTTCAAACCATATTTCACTTTCTGGGATTTTATCTATAGAATCAACATACTCTTCTCCTCTTATTGTAAAATTCCTGTTATTCAGAGAAAAGGTCACCCAGTAGTAACTCGATTCTGGAACACTACAAATTTTAACACAAGTTGCATTTCCTAGTTCTAAGGTACTGTTAGAAACTTTCTTATACCATTCTAAGAATAATTTCGCTGAATTTAACTCTTTAGGCATTTGCTCACAAGTAAAACATTCAACTCCATGACCACGTTGCTTAAATTGTTCAATTACACCTAAATTCCTGATGGCAAGAAGTATTACAGCTATAGAAATAATTAAATCTAGAATTATTATTACCCTAACATTCTTTCCAAGCCTAGCTACACCACCTAATAAAGTTGTAATGTATCCGATTAACATGATATATACTCC
>CAYYER010000016.1:0-10581 GCA_964471045.1 uncultured archaeon
GTATGAATCAAAGTTGGAAAAGATTGTATTGGTTGCACCGAATTTAAAGAATAAGGCTGTAATTTATTCTGATGATATACCAGTCGGCTATGTCGTTCTAAGAAAGGGAGATAATTCGCTCGAAAATTTTCTTGCAAGAAAAGCGAAAAAGCTTGGAGTCAAAATTTTAACGGGGATAAAAGAAAAAATTCAAGCAGAAGTAATAGCTACTGGCAGCAAAAGGATGGACGGCATAGGATATGGCTGCGTCTTAAAAGGCAATTTTGATAAAGAAAAAGCACTGATCCTTTTTGACGATAGAATAGCACCAAAAGGATACGTTTACTTGCTTCCACATTCGAGAGATAAAGCTACTTTTGCAATAGCTATGAGACCTAAAGCTGATCCTAAACGATCTTTAGAAAAAGCGATGAAACATAAAATTTTTAGAGATACGATCGAATCCTCGACTCTCTTGTATAACTTTTCTGGATACGTGAATTTTTCGATTCCAAAGACAGCAAAATTTGGTAATTCTTTGTTAGTGGGTGAAGCTGCTGGATTTCAAGATGCAGCTTTTGGTTTTGGTATGAAATATGCTTTTCATTCTGGATACCTTGCTGCTAAGGCTATAGTCGAGAATAAGGATTACGACAAACTGTGGAAAAAAGCTTTCCTGAGAGACCTAAAAAAGAGTCTCTCGATTAGAAAAATTTTCGACAAGCTAGATTATAATTCACTGCTCAATAAGTTAATCCCAAAAATAGGAGAAAGGAGTATGACAGAGTTTAAGAAAATTTATTCCTCAAAATTTAGAATGGTTAGTTTGTTCTTGAAAAGCTTGCTAGAAATTTAAATTTAACTCACCAGTAAAAAATAAGATGTTTCAAGAATATCCTTTGGTAACGAATGCAGCAGGAGATGGAAGTAAAACCGTTGAGCAAATAGAAAGGCTTCTTAACTTTAATCCTTATAGGTCTGCTGTGATAGGAAGTATAACCCTAGAAAAAAGAGAAGGGAATCCAGAACCAAATTTTTACTATTTGGAGGATTTGAAAACGAGCATTAATTCAATAGGTTTAAAAAATCCTGGGATGGGGTATTACACAAAAAATTTACCTAGAATCCTAGAAGAAAATCCAGAAAGCTTTTTAATCCTAAGCATAGCCTGGGCTCCTGTCGAAAAAGGATACAAAAATATTAAAGCTGAAGAGTTGAACGAAGATCCAAGCTTGCAATTTGAAATACTAACCCAAGAGCTTGTTAAAATTGACCGAGAAAGAATTCTGATTGAATTGAATCTTTCTTGTCCTAGCATCAACGATTCTCTACTCTACGAAGATTTGGAAACTGTAGGAAGAATACTCGAGAAAGTCGAGAAGAAAACTAAGAGATATACGGTTAAGCTTGGGTTCATGCTTCCGAATCATTTGAATAAGATGGTATCCTTAATTTCTTCCTACAATCCTTTCGGGATAGTTGCGATCAATAGCATTCCCGGCATGTTTGTAAACGAGGAAGGAAAATCTTACATAGCTAAAAAATATGGAGGAGTAGCAGGTAAACTTATCCAACCCTTTGCTCTTTATACAGTTTCCAAGCTTAGAGAAAAGTTGGATGAGGAAGGAAGAAAAGATATAAAAATCATAGGTTGCGGTGGTATTTTAAATGCTAAGGATGGCCTAAAATTTTTAAGAAATGGTACCGACTACTTGCAGGTTGGAACTGCCTTCATGATTAGAGAAGCTAACAGAAAATTTTTCTCTCGGTTTGTAATAAATCTCCTTAGCTTGCTTGAAGAAAATTAAGACATTTGAATTTTTCTAAACATCATGAACCTTTCAGCTCTTGCCTTTATCTTTTCTATAGCATATTCACTCAACTCGATCGTTGCATCACAAATAGCAGGAGTTGCAACCAAATAAGGAATTCCTGAGGAGAGAGCAAGCAATGACCCTAGAGAAAAATGAATAGAGTATTTACGCAACCTTGATTTTGAAGCAAACTCAGAAATTTTTCTTCCAAGTCTTTTAATTTTACTTATCGGCTTTATAGGTTTTATCAAGTCGATGAGATAAGCAGCTATGGAACCAAATCCCAGTAAATGAGCTATGGAAATGCGAAGCCCAAAGTCCCCAATCCTAGCTTCGCTGAACATGACATCGCTCACAGGACTTTTGAATATAACTTCTTTATTAACTTTTCCTAAGTAGCCCATCTCATAACCTTTTGAAAGTCCTCTTAGTGCAGCTGCCGTATCAAAGCTTGTAACTACTCCTGGAAGTATGGGAATTATATCTTTTCCTCTTAAGCTGGCCTTTGAACGAGTAAGTTTCTTGTAAAGATAGCAAGCGAGCTTTGAAGCACCATAAGCTACTAAGGGTAAAGCTACAGAAAGGGCGAACTGATATTCTCCAGCTGCAGTGCTGTAAAGAGTAGAAATAAAATCTGCTTCGAGTATTCCTCCTCCGATAGAAGTAGCTAAGCTTGTTAATCCTGCTATTAATTTAATCTTTTTCTTTTCTTTCGCAAGTTTTTCAAGCTTATTTTTCGAATCTTCAGGATATAATTCATAGACCAAGGAAGAAAGATTTTCCTCTTTCATCTATATATTAAAATTGGGGGGAGAACAAAAATCGTTTTTCCTAAAACTTTTAAACCTTTAAAAGCAATACTTTTTAAAATCAGAAACCAAAAAGTGATTTTATGGGAGTAACTCGAGTCAAGATTCCAGAAGAGGAAGAGAAGAAAAAGAAAGAAAAGAAGAAAAAGGAGGAGAAGATTAAGATAGCTAGACCGAAGAAGACTAAAAGTATAGTTAGAGTTGCCGGTACCGATTTGGATGGTGAAAAGCAGGCTTGGATTGCATTAAAGGGTATTAAAGGGATTGGCTTTACCATGAGTAAAGCTGTTTGCAAGGCAGCTGGAATAGACCCTAAAGTTAAACTAAAGGAATTGAGCGAAGCTCAGATTGAAAAATTAGAGGAAATTATTAAGGATCCTGCAAAGTTTGGCATTCCTTCATTTCTCTTTAACAGAAGAAAAGATTGGGAAACTGGTAAGGATTTACACCTCACATCTTCAGAGCTAGAAATCCAGACAAAGTTCGATATTCAAAGGATGATTGACATAAAATGTTATAAGGGGATAAGACACATGCTTGGCTTGCCAGTAAGAGGGCAAAGAACTAGGAGCTCCTTCAGGAAAGGTAGAACCGTAGGTGTGATAAGAAGAAAAGAAAGGGCTAAAATGGAGAAGAAGTGAGCTGGATGAGAAGGTTAAGGAGAAAGTATGAAAAACCAAAAAGGCCATGGGATAAGGAAAGGATAGAAGAAGAGAAGAAGCTCATGAAAGAGTATGGGTTAAGAAGAAAAAGAGAGATATGGAGGGCTGAGGCCATCTTGAGAAAATACAGAAGGATGGCGAGGGATTTGATTGCGAAAAAGGATAAGGAAAAAGAAAAGATTTTGATTCAAAAGTTGAACAGAATGGGTATCTTGCCAGCCAACGCAACCTTGGATGATGTTTTAAGCCTAACCGTCAGGGATATTTTGGAAAGGAGGCTGCAGACGATAGTCTATCGGAAAGGTCTGGCTAACACTGTTAAGCAAGCCAGACAGTTTATAGTTCATGGTCATGTGAAGATTAAAGGAAGAAAAGTTATATTTCCAAGCTATCTAGTTCCAAAAGAGGAAGAAGATCAGATTGAAGTCACTTTAAAGGTGAAGTAAATGGAGAAGAAAAAGAAAGAGGAAAAATGGGGTATTGCTTACATTTACAGTAGCTCGAACAATACTATAGTTCATATTACTGACATAACTGGAGCAGAAACTATAGCAAGGTATTCTGCTGGAATGATGACGGATAAGGATAGGGAAGGTGGTATGCCTTTTCCAGCGATGCTCGCGGCTAAAAAAGCTGCAGAAGAAGCTTTGGCTAAAGGAATCACAGGGGTGCACATAAGAGTAAGAGGTCCTGGAGGAGTCAAAGGAAAGACCCCAGGAGCTGGGGCTCAGCCTGCCATAAGAGCTCTGGCAAGGGCTGGCTTGAAAATTGGTCTAATAGAAGATACCACGCCTTTGCCGCATGGCTACATGCGTCCTAAGGGCGGGAGAAGAGGGCGTAGAGTATAGCTCTTTAGAAATTTTTGGAAAACTTTACTAAAAAGGCTTAAATATTTTTTAAACCAAAACAATTAAAATATCAACTAACCAAATCTATGATTATAAGTGATTGAATGCGAATTGAAATTCTGAACAGAACAGATTCTGAAATTAATTTTGTGGTAAGAGGAATTACTCCTGGGTTTGCTAACTTACTGAGAAGAGCCATGATGATGGAAGTTCCTACTCTAGCGATAGAATGGGTTGATTTTATAAAGAACGATTCTGCCCTGCAGGACGAAATTCTGGCCAATAGGCTAGGCCAGATTCCTTTAACCTTCGATAAGAAAGCTTATAATTTACCCGAAGAATGCACATGCAAAGGAAAGGGATGCAGCAGATGTCAAGTAAAGCTTGTTCTGAGCAAAAAAGGTCCCTGCATGGTTTATTCAGGAGATTTAAAATCGAGAGCAAAAGATGTAAAGCCCGTATTCGACAATATTCCGATAGTTGAGTTGTTTGAGGGCGAGGAGCTAGAATTCGAAGCCATAGCTCAGCTTGGTTTTGGAAGGGAGCATGTGAAATGGCAGGCTTCCATAGTTGGTTACAAGAACTCCCCCTTGGTTACCATAATTCCAAAGGATAAAAATTATGAAAAATACTTGAAGCTTTGTTCTAGGGGGCATGTGTTCAAGGTTGGAAACAAAATAGTGATTACTGGAATAGACGATTGTACCCTATGTCAGAAATACAAAGAAATTAGCAAGGGTGATGAAGTAAAGGTCGAAGATGGGGAAGATATATTCATTTTTAACGTTGAAAGCGTATCTGGATGGAAAGCTGAAGAAGTTGTTTTGGAAGCTTTGGACCAGCTTGAAAAAAGGTTGAAAGAATTTAAGAAAAAGTTGAAAAAAGTTAAATAAACTCGTTCTTATATCAATTATTAAGCAGGGGTCGCCTAGCCTGGTCAATGGCGGCGGGCTTAAGCACAAGCTTAAGCTCTGAATCGATGAAGAAACCCGCTGGCTTAGTGCCTACGTGGGTTCAAATCCCACCCCCTGCACTTAATCATAAATCTTTATCTTCTATGATGAAATATGGAAAAAGAATTGATCGAAAAGGTAATAAAAGTTGCAAACAAATTTGGTTACTCAGAAAAGGAGCTAGATATAAAAGATGGTTCTCATTTACCGTTTTTCGTCCCTACATCGGTTAAAATAAAGGATGATAAAATAGAATTATGCCTGAATACCTACTCTAAAGATAAAAATTTGGAAAACTATGTTGCCCATGAATTAGGGCATGCTAAATTTCGTGAAAATCATAAAAAGCTCTTTTATTTTATCCAAGCAGTTGATTTCCCGATAAACTTTGGTCTGGCACAAAAATGGTATATTCGATACCCATATTTTATAGGACTTACTACGTTAGGACTTCTACTCGCCCCTACCTTATTGGCAGCATATGTGCTAACGGCTTCCGCTTGCTATTTGGTTGGTGAATACGGGGCTAATAGAGAGGCAAGAAAAAGGGGATTTAGGCTTGGCTGGGAATATGTTTTATAAGAAAAGTCTTGCATCTTAATCTTCAAACCAAATTTCAGAGAGAGTTTTTAATGTGGTAAAACTAACTTAAGGCTTTCTATTTCAAATTCCTTCGACCAAGCACAGCTCACAGATTTTCATCGGAACTTAAACTTATAAACTTAATATTGAATTCCCTTTTTTGCTGGAATCTCTTTCGGAAATTTGACATCAGTAATTATATTGACAAAATCAGCGATTTCAAAAAGCTCCTTTGGAGCATACCTTCCGGTTAAAACCACGTCAGTCTTTTTAGGAATCGATTTTAAAAATTCAATAACCTCTTTTATATCCAAAAGCTTCCAATGCAAGGCCAGATTGATTTCATCCAAAACGAGCAGATGAGGCTTTTTCTCCTTAACAATTTTTTTAGCAAACTCTAAACCTTTCTTTGCAAAGAGTTTATCCGCATCCTCCAAGCTCCTAACCACAAACTTTTGCTTCCCAAATTTGTAAACTTTTTTATCCCCATCCTTTACTTTAAACCATCCAGGCCTTCCGAACTGATAAATTTCATAGTAGGGCTTGAGTCTATTCCTTATTTTATACTCTCCAGTCTTTTTCCACCATTTGAGGAATTGAATTATTACAACCTTATGTTTATGACCAACCGAACGCAAAGCTAGACCTAAAGCATTAGTCGTTTTCCCAGCTCCCGTTCCAGTATATAGATAAATATGACCCATTATCCTACCTCTTTCTTAGCCCAAATTCTTTTTTATCTCTTTTTTTAATTTTCTCGAAATTTTTCCTTAAAGTTTTTGCTATTAAAACATATTCGTTCGATTCTTCTATCCTTCCTTTCCACCAATAAAAACTCTTGATAGGAAATAGGTTAGCGCAAGCAATCAGTTTTTTCTTGAGCAAATGCGTAGCAATTTTTTCTGCATGATTTTTGCTTGGGTTTGTGATGTGAATGAAAACAAAACTCATAAGAATTATTTTTAATTTTAAAAATAAACAATTGCCGATATAGAAAAAGTTTTAAAATTGAAAGCCTAATTTTAGAAAAGGTGTGAAAAGTGGGTGAAAGGCTTTGCTTTAAAGCTTATCAAGGAAGCTCTTTCTGATAGCCCAAAAACTAGGCTAGAATTGTTAAAAATAACAAAACTTCCTGAGAGAACCTTGAGGTATAACCTTTCTAAACTAAAGGAAGATGGATTGATAGAAGAAAGGTTCATGATTAGAGATTTAAGGAAGAAATTATTTTTGTTAAAGGTGAGCGAAAATGAATTTTAAACTAAAAATAAATAAAATTAAGTCAAAGAATAATATTAAGCTGGGGTGGCCGAAATAAAAACGGGAATCCGGTTAGGCAGCGGCCTGCAGAGCCGCGGATGCGGGTTCAAAAGGCTTAAGGCCTGAAATTCCCGCCCCCAGCTTATCAACTTTTACCGGAAATGAAGTGTCCCGTAACCTGTAAGAATATTGTTTTATATTTTTTATATATGATACAAAGAGAATGGAAATTCTACATGATAGGAAGATTAATATGTGGTGACGATTGCTTAGCTCAGATTTTCAAAAATAAAAAACCTACTAATAAGTTTAGATATCAAATTAAAGCTAAAAATTATGATGAAGGAATTAAATGGGGTAAAATCTGCGCATTCAAAGTATTTAATACAACCAATTTCTATAGTTATAAAAGCAATGGATTACTCAATACTATAATAAAACTAAAGAAAAAGGATGTAGCATTTCTTTTAAAAAATAGGTTTATATTACTACGTAAAGATTTTAAGAAGTTTAAAGATAATACAGCTCTTGCTTTACTTAAAAATGTGCCTCATAAGTTAATACTAAATTTTAATGATACTCAAATAGGTGAATTCTTAGCAGGAATTTTTGATTCAGATGGAACGATTAGACCTTCAACCGAAGAAATGTTCGTCTCGTTAGATTCCCAGCTGCAGACGAGAGAGGAACCTCTTGCCTATGAGCAGATAAGATTATTTAAATCTCTAGCAAAAATGAACAAAGTGCCAAGGATATTAAGGATAGAAGTTGTGCATCCTCCAAAGGAGGTCAATAAAGCAATGAAATTCTTTATGAAAGCTAAAAGAATATTTCCCAGAGTTAAAATAAAAAAAGATAATAATTCTAAGGGTACTAAGATTTATCTCTTTCTTTCCTGCAATTTTCAAGACGAGTTGAATAGAAGAAGCTGGAAATTTTGGTTTAAAGAAGTTGTTCCTAGGCTTATTAGAGAAGATAAACGTCATAAATTTCTTGAAATTTATAAGAAAAGGTTAAATCTCCTTAAACTTAATGGGATTTCACTTAGAAGCCCAAAGCATACAGGAAAGGAACTAGCCCATCTTATAAACTCTAAAGGACGCGTACTTATTAAGAGACCTAGCAATCTTCAATGTGAAATACGTATTAAATTTTCGAACGAGTTAAATATTGTGAACAAAATAAAAGATACTATAGAAAAGTTTCTTCATTGTAAGGTTAGTTCCTTGAGAAGAAAAAATTCATATATTGTTAGTTTTTATATCTCATCAAAAAATTATTTAAAGGTACATGAATTTATTTTTCCATTTTTAAAAAGGGGAGATAACAAGAAAAGAATAGCAGATTTTTTAAGATTTTTATTTTCAAAGTTCTCTGTATAGTTGCCGCTATCTTAAAGTTATAAATCTACGAAATTCTGATATGAGTATTAATGAAATCTTATCGGTGGAATAAATGGCGTTAAGACTTTTTAACACAATGACAAAGAGAAAGGAAATCTTCAGACCATTGAAGGATAAAATCGTCAAAATTTTTGTGTGCGGCGTTACTGTATATGACTATGTTCATCTAGGCCATGCAAGAACTTATTCCTTTTACGATACTTTAATCAGATATCTGCGCTACTTAGGCTATAAAGTGAAGTATATCCAGAATGTGACAGATGTTGGTCATTTGCTCGATACGGGAGAAGATAGGGTTATAAAAAAAGCAAAAGAAGAGAAGAAGCATCCGATAGAAATTGCAAACTTTTACTTAAACCATTGGCTTGATGTGATGAAAAAGCTTAGGATTCAAAAACCTGACCTAATGCCGAGAGCTACCGAGCACATAAAAGAGATGATAGAGCAAATTCAAACCTTGATTAAAAGAGGGTATGCCTACGTTACCAAAGAAGGGAATGTATACTATGATGTTTCTAAGTTTAAGGATTATGGAAAGCTTTCGAAAAAAGTACCTAAGAAATTGATAGCAGGAGCGAGGGTTGAAGTCGCTAAAGATAAAAAAGACCCTAGGGATTTTGCTCTTTGGATCAAAGCTCCTCCTGAGCATATAATGAAATGGAAATCTCCTTGGAGTACAGGCTTTCCAGGCTGGCACATTGAGGATACGGCTATTGCAATAAAGTACTTTGGGCCTCAATACGATATTCATGGCGGGGCAATAGAGCTAGCTTTTCCCCATCATGAAGCAGAAATTGCCCAAGCTGAAGGAGCAACTGGTAAAAAGCCGTATGTAAAGTACTGGGTCCACACTGGTTTGCTAACTATAAATGGAGTGAAGATGAGTAAGAGTTTGGGAAATATAGTTAGGGTTGAGGATGCTCTCAAAAAGTATTCTGCAGAAACTCTTAGGTTATGGATTGCTTCTACGCATTATAGAAAGCCGTTAGATTATAACGAGAGAGATTTAGAGGTTGCGAAGAAAAAGGTTGAAAAAATAGCTAATACTTTGAGAAATATAGAAGAAAAAATTAAGGTTGCTAAGAAAGGAAAAGCAAAATTTGTTAAAGAAATTAAAGAATTGAGAAAAAAGTTTTTCGAAGCGATGAATGACGATATGAATACTCCTTTAGCGTTAACCTATTTCTTCAAGATCCTTTCTTTGGTTAACAGAAAAATTAGCGAAAAGGAATATACGAAAAAAGATTTAGAGTTTGCCAAGCAAACGATTCATGAGCTTGGAGAATTTTTCCAAATAATCCCCGAAATCAAGGCCGAAGAATTGCCTGAAGAAGTTAAAAAATTAATAGAGGAAAGGGAAAGGGCAAGAAAGCGAAAGGATTGGGAAACTGCAGACAGGATAAGGGAAAAGATAAGGAAAATGGGCTATCTAATCGAGGATACTCCAGAAGGTGTTAGGTGGAAGAAAATTAAAACTTAGTTTATTTGTAAGGAATTTCAAGTTGGTTTTTATACAATTCCTTTAAGATACCGCAGGTAATTAAGGGTGAATAAGTAGGAAATAAACAATCCTTAATTCCCCTAATTTTAAATCCTTTCTCTTTAAATTTTGATGCGATTATTTTTACACATCCGCTATATCTTCTTTTAGGCGACAGTTTACTACATTCAGGTTTCCATACATACTCACCAGCCACCCTTATTTCCTTCACTCCAATTTCTTTTAGAAAAGAGTAAATCTTATCTTGTTTGAACACTACTTTCTTTTTCGATATCATTCCCTTTTCTAGCGTATAGTCAAAAGGCTTTGCCATCTTTGTAAAGACTATTAGACTTTTAGAAGGAGGTAAAAAATCTTTGGGATAGCTATGATAAAGCTCGAAGAAAAAAATCGAGAGTTCATTTGCCTTCTCTAGATATTTGATCAATCTCTTCAAATTTTCAAGATATTTCGAGTATAGATGTTCAGAGAATCTGTATATAGTATGACCTGGATGCACTATAGCATAACAATATTCGTGAGTAAAAAGATTGAAAAGCTCTGGGTGATCTGGAAGGAATATTACTTCCATTACTTCTTCGTCTGGAAACCAATCAATCCGTGGAAAAAATCTCCAGTTTATTGTAGGTAAGGAAATTTTGACTAAAGGTGAAATTTTCTTTCCTGATATTTTTTGGGCCTCTTTTGCAGAAATCATAAATTACAGATTTTGAGTAAAATATTTAAGCTTTGATTGCTTCGCAAAGGTATGAAAAGGGAGTAAGCTCTACTAT
>CAYYER010000017.1:0-10170 GCA_964471045.1 uncultured archaeon
GCTAAAGCTCTCTTCATGAAAATCTTATGGTTTTTTTCTAAGAAATTTTTTGTAAACAAACCCAAAGATTCCTGCCAGACAAAGGATTACCAGAATGGTTATAACCATTGAATATGCTTGAGCTTCCTCTTCAACTTTTTCTTCTGTTAAGTAAATCATATCCGTACATCCTGTTCCATTCGGGTATATTACTACACCTCTTCTACAAATGGTATTCATGGGAGCTTCTTGAGAAAGCGAGATTCTCGAGGATAGGCTGAAAATTAGAAAAATAAAAAAGAGGAGAAAGAGTATTTTAGACTTCATGGTCTCACATCAAAGCTATTCTATAGGATACTCCAACATAGTAAAGTCCTCTTCCTCTTGCTCTAACTCTGTATCTGTTTCCTCCTAAATTTTCTAAGCTGCTAGTAGTGCATTTTTGCTCGGTAGCTGCATAGCCATAGTTAATTGCTACTGTGGTCACATCCATTATATCAATCTTTCCATCTTTGTTTAAATCTGTGTCCTTTTTCTTTATGCTACCATAGTGTACAAACTCATCTGCATACTTGCCATAGTTCGCACCCAAAATAGCTAGGTCCATTATATCAACCTTTCCGTCTTTGTTAACATCAGCCCTGCAAGCTTCGTCTAAATCACAACTTGCTGAGCTTGGGTTTGTTGTCTCTCCATAATGCTCTTTGACCAAATTCAAATCGGTATCATTTATGTAACAATCTCTTGAAGGGTCTTGGAATCTCCTCCCTGAGTAAGTGAAGTAGCATTGCTCCATGATAAAGGCTTCGTTCCAGCATGGTTGGGTATCGGTGCAACCATAGGCTTGAGTAACTAGATAAAGGTCCGCATAATCTATCCTTCCATCCTTAGTTATATCTGCACTTTCATTAACACCTTCTGGAAAGACAAAGCTACAGCTAGTAACTATTCCTTCGGCATAGCTGCTTGGCAAATAAATGATCGTTGAGAAGTCTTTCATACCAAGTACTTGGTAGTCATTTTGAGAAACTTTTTGGTCCATCAAAATAAGGTATCCTGAAACTGCTGTGATACCGGGATTTGCTCTAACCAGATAGTTGATCGCAAGAGCCGCTATCACAATTCCCAAAGCCAGAATAGCCAAAAGGGTTTTTATTCCCATATTTAAAATTTGGATTTTTTGCTTTAAAAAACCTAACTATACTTCTTAAACCCAATTTTCTTAGCAATTTCCCTAAAACATTGCCTACAATAATACAATCCATATTTCCTGATAACTCCTCTAGTTTTACCGCATCTCCTGCATTTGATTACATCTCTCCGCTTCCTAACCACCTACATCACCGAAGATTTGAAGAAAATCTATTTCATCCAGCTCCCCAAAAGCCTCTATCTCAAAAATCTTTCTCATAGCCTGTAAGTAAACCTTCTTAAAATCCTTTTGAAGCTCAGCTTTTCTAAGAATTACCCCAACAAGCTTGCCTATCTCTTCAACCCTCAACCTCAACACCGAAAGTTTTTTTAACCCATTCTATAGCTTCTTCCTTACTAATTCTATGTTCTTTTGGTATTTTTCTTTTTTGCACTTTTCTCCTTTTTATTCTAAACCCAGGCCTTTCAAGAGTCACGCAAACATCCATGCCAAGCATCCCTATTTCTGGCTTATACTTTACTCCAGGCAAATCTATGTATTCTTTTATCCCAAAGCTGAAATTTCCTTCCTCATCAAACCATGAAGCTTTTAGCTTATTGTCTACGGCTGCAAAAGCTTTTTTGAGAAATTCTAGGGCTTCTTTCTTCCTCAAGGTAACTTTTACTCCTATTGGCTTACCCTTAGCGATGCCGAAGGTCGACCTTCTTTTCGATTTGGTTATCAAAACTTTTTCTCTTCCAGTCAAGTATTTCAAAAGCTTCTCTGCCCTCTCTATTTTCTGCAAATCTCCTCCGCACCCTATGTTCAAAACAACCTTTTCTATTCTTATTTGCCTCATAGGATTTTGCATCTTAGGCACCCATTTCAATCAAAGGCTTCTCCTTCCCAATCACAATCACGTAATCTTTTCTAGTTTCCAACTCTTTTCCTTCTAACTCGCAAACAACCTTGCTTGATTCTCTCAAAGCCTTTCTTTTAACTATCCTCTTGATTTTAGCAATTTTTCCTGCATTCTCTCCTTTAACGAGCAAAGCTAATGCCCCCTTCTCGAATTTTACATGTTTCAAGATTTTCTGAGAAGGCAGCTCGATCAAAAGGGAATCTCCGGTCTTATACTCATCTTTCTCGACTAAAATGTTTCTTCCATCGTGTAAGTTTAACTGAAGCTTTCCTCCCTTCACATAAGTCTTATTATCTATCCTACAAATCTTCACCTTACTTTCCTTCTTCGGAATTTCCTGCAGCACTAAGCCTTTCTTCCCAACTAAAATCCTGAAATATTTTTCTATCTTCGGTATTGCGATTACATCCATCAAGCCTGCAGGATAGGCATGATCCTTCCTTGGCCTTCCATCGACCAAAATTTCTCCTCTCTTTATAATCTTTTTTGCTTCTTTTCCAGTTTCAGCAAGTTTCAAGATATCTCTAACTATTACTAGCAGCGGAATGCATTCAAACTTTTTATGCGGCCCTGGCCTTGGAGAGACTGCAAACTTTGCAAGCTTTTTTGGCAATCTCCAGAATTCGGGAGCTAACAATCTCTTAAGCTTCTTTACCATAGCCTCTCCTCTCCAGTATTTTAACTCTTCTTTTATCCTCAAGGTTTAAATTTATTATTTTTAGATTCGAAGGATGGATCGGAACCAGCCTTTCGGTTCCGTCTGTTCTCTTCCTAGTTATTCCTTCTACGTAAACTTTGTACTTTTTTGTATCAACTCTTATAATCTTTCCTTTGCTTCCTTTATATTCACCCCTCATCACTTCTACTTCATCACCTTTTCTGACTGGCAAGCTTCTGGTTTTATACTTTTCCCTCAATTCTTTCGATAGATGAGCTGCGAGCATCTTTCTCCTTAAATGCAAAGGTGCTTGGTACAAAAACTTTCTTTGCTTCCTTGGTTTTTTGGATTTCGGCCTCTTCATTTTCTTCACCTAAACCACTATGGATGCTATCTTTCCTATTCCAGGAAATCTTTCGACAGCTTCCTTTGCGACCGGTCCTTTAATCTGAGAACCTTTTGGCTCTCCTCTCTCATCGACTAGCACTGCAGCATTATCCTCAAACTTAATCCTCAAGCCGTTAGGCCTTCTGTATTCAGCCTTTTGCCTTATTATAACAGCATTGAATAGCTGCTTTCTCAACTTTACATCCCCTTCCTTAACCGTAACCTTAACCATATCCCCAACTCCAGCAGCAGCTCTTCTTCTCCTCTTTCCCTTATAACCAAAGACAGAAATTATTTGCAAAAGCTTAGCTCCAGTGTTGTCTGCGCAGTTGATAAAGCTCCCTACGGGTAAAGCTTTTGTAACCCTTGCTCTTACAGCTTTCATTTTTCTCCTCTCTCTAGAATTTCAACCACAACAAAATGCTTTGTCTTGCTCAAAGGCCTGCATTCAGCAATCCTAACCCTATCCCCTTCTTTTGCAGCAATACATTCGGGATTATAAGCGACTATCCTCGACCTCCTTCTCTCGTATCTCTCATACTTTGGAACGTAGTGCAAGTAATCTCTTCTTATTATCGCAGTCTTAGGAGCTTTTGCTGAAACCACTATCCCTTCCAAAATTTTTCCCCTTATGGGTAAGGTTCCGTGAAACGGACATTTTGGGTCGTTGCATTCTTTTTCTGGTGGCTTAACCTCTATGCCTATATCCCTAACCTTTTTCTTTTTCATCTAAAACCTCCTCCAAATTTTCTAAACCTATTGAAATCTCGTAAGTTCCTTCAAGCCTTAATTCTCCGAATGGAAATCTTCCACCAGCATAGGATGGTTTACTTAGAGTAATTTGAATGGGAAGCTCTGCTAGCAATTTGTTATCTTTATAAACCTTTGCATACAAATCATCTTTCTTCTCAATTTCTACAGAAACTTTAAGATTTAGGTCATGGTTAAAATAATGGGTAATTACATCCCTTAATTTCTCTCTCACTTCTTCTTCCATTCTACCACCTTGGAAATTTTTTCTTTATCCTGTCTTCAGGTCTTGCCACGAGCAATTTTCCATCAACTTGTACTTTTGTTTTATTAGGCAAGATAAATATAAATATACAATTTCGCTTAGGAATAATTTTTTCTTTTCCCCTAACCTCAATCTTAAAAGTGTTATAGGTTTCGTCTATTATTCTGCCTTTCAAATTTTTAAGGGTAGGATCAGTAGAATCCTTTATTTTAACTTCTAATCCTATCAACTCATGCCTTACTAGATTTTTTGGAGTTATTGGCATATACTGAAATTTGTCGAAAAATGCTTAAATTATTTCTATTTGCTCTTCGTTATACCCAAGCTTGACTAGGATTTCCTTGATTTTATTCCTGTGGTCTCCTTGCAGCTCTATATGCCCTTTCTTGAAAGTACCGCCGCACGCAAGCTTCGATTTAAGCTTAGAAACTATTTCCTTGGGATTTTCTTTTATTCCTTCTATTATCGTGGTTGGCTTCCCAAACCTTCTTTTCTCGACATATACCTTTATCTTCTCTGCTTCCCTCTCTATAGTCTTACAGATGCACAATTCTAAGGGCAACCCACACTTTGGACATACGGCAGGCATTTTTACTTCTTACCCTCTCTCATTTTTTCTTTTTTAATGGTTAATAACCTGGCAATGGTTCTCTTTAGCTCCCTTATCTTCCCAGGATTCTTGATCGGCCTTCTCATCCTAACGTTTGCCATTTCCTTCATTAGTTCTAACCTTAACTCAGAAATTTTACGCTCTATTTCTTCAAGCTTCATTTCCCTTATCTGTCTAGCCTTCAATATCGCCATACTCATCAAGAAAAAATGAATTTAGCTTGTAGCCTCACTCACTTCCTCCTGTTTTTCTATTTCTTCTCCAGATTTAAATTCTTTTCCCTCTAGGCCCTTTTCCCAGAGCAACTCCTTCGGCATCTCTCTCATGATCTCAACCTGAACCCCTACCACTCCAGGCTTTATCATGGCCTGAGCATAACCCTTATCGACCAAGGTTTCGGAATACTCACCCGAATGAACTATAAAACCTTTTTTGAATTTTTGGAACCTTGACCTTTCCACGCCTGCAAGCTTTCCAGCAACCCTTATCTGCACTCCGATAGCTCCAGCTTCCATAACCTTGTTCAAATAATAGTTCGCAACCTTCTTGTAATGGATACCCCTTTCTAAAGCTTTTGCAATCCTTTGAGCAACTATTTTTGCATCCAGAAAAGGATTTTCAACTTCTCTAACATCCAGCATAGGATTCTCGAAACCAAACTTTTGCTTGATTTCTTCAGCAATTTCCCTAATCTTTCTCCCAGATCTTCCTACTACTATTCCAGGCCTATGAGCATAAACTACAATCCTAGTTCCTAGAGGAGTTCTTGAAATTTCCGTATGGCTGTAGCCAGCTTTTTCAAACTTTTTAGCCAGAAATTCCTCTACGTCAGCCTTTTTTATACCCTCCTTCACAAAAATTTTCTCTATCATTACCTTTCCTCCAAAATTATCGTAAGATGCGTTGACTTTGCTTCCCTTCCTCTGAAGCGCCATCTTGAGCGAGGCCTTAAAAATTTCTCTCCCTTGTCCGCCTTTGCAATCTTGACAAAAGTTCTTTCTAAATCAAAATTTTTATTCTTTGCATTAGCTTCTGCATTCTTCAAAACTTCAAGAATTTTTTTGGCGGCATTCGTATAATACTTTCCATCCAAGCTAATTTTTTGGTCGATCAAACCTTCTAGCAACTTTTTCGCTTTCTCCAACTTTTTCCCTTTTAGCTCTTTGCAAATCCTTATCGAATGCTTTAGCGAGATTCTTGCATTCTCTATCCTTGCCTCAGCTAGCTTCATTCCCAAACCCTTTTTCTCTTATACTTCCTTTTAATGGTATTTTATATTTAATAATCTTTAGTTTTCTTTCTTCGTTTAAAAGTAATACATGTCTTTTAAGAAAAATATATATTAAAGTAGCTATTTAATCGATACATGTTTCGACCCACGTGTCGCACCCACGCCAGGAGCAGAATGCTTGACTCTTTTGCAAGTAGGTGCAAACTCTCCTAAACGATGACCTATCATTTCCGGCTTAATAACTACAGTAGCCCATTTCTCGCTTTGGTCTCCTTTTTTCCCTCCACCTGTATAAACTCCAATCTTAGCCCCAACCATTTGAGGCAGGATAATCATATCCCTATCATGAGTTTTGTGAAACTTATCCGGATACTTCATTATCTTTTCCAAAAGTTTCTTCTGCCTTTCAGTCAACCCTCTTTTTAAAGTTCTTCTTTCCCTTGCTGTCAATAGTTTTGCAAATTCATCCAAACTCATCTTCTTCAGTTCTTCCAATGTATAACCCCTAAACTTAAACACTCTTGCCATAATTCTCGCCTCTTAATAATTTCCAAAACTCTTTTTCAACTTTTTCTCCGAATTTAATCTTTCTCTGAGTTTCTTGATAATGAAGACTACTTTCTTTCTCCAAATGAGCTATGCTACGTGCTAGGGAGTATAAAGAGATAAAAGCAAAATGAGGATGGACAAAAAGCGTTGCAAAAACAGAAATGGCTGAAAGAGGAAATTCTTTTTTCCAAAAATCACTCATTAGCTTCTTTCTATCCTCTCCATAAACACCTAAGATTTTTTCTCCTATCTCAAAAGCTTGATTTTTGATTTTCTCTAAATCTATTCCGCTCAAATATCTCATCCTATCTACCTTTCTTCTTTCCAAACCTTCTTGCAGCTATACTTCCAACCTTAGCTCCTGGAGGAGCATGCCTTGAAACTCCTCTGCTTGGCCTTGGCCTATGACTTTTTCCTCCATATGGGTGATCAACAGGATTCATCACCACTCCTTTAGTCCTTGGAAATAATTTTCCCCTTGCATGCATCGCATGATATTTCTTACCAGCTTTTACCCAAGGCTTTTCTACCCTTCCTCCTCCTGCCGGCACTCCTATGGTTGCTCTACATTTTGCGTCCAACTCAACTATTTTGCCTGAAGGGAATTGAACCTTAACCTTTCCTTCGCTTTTTCCTACTACTATCGCATAAGTTCCAGAAGCTCTGCAAAGCTTGGGGCCAGAGCCAGGGTAGGTCTCAACACCAAATATTTTAGTTCCTTCAGGAATTTTTTCCAAAGGTAAAACATTCCCGATTTTTGGTTCCCCACCATAAACTATTGCATCCCCAACCTTCAAGCCTTCGCTAGCTATGTGCAAAACTTCTTTCCCATCTTCAAATTTAACTATGGCAACAGGAGCCGACCTTCCAGGATCGTGAACTATATCTTCAACCTTTCCAACAATTCCAGTAATGGGCAAATATTCAACCTTACCCCTATACCTATGACTAGGCGCTCTATACCTTGGACCACCTTTCCCCCTTGCCCTTGCAATTATTCTCTTTCCCATACTCCACACCTTAATAACTGTTGTTTAATCCTAATATTATTTAAAGCTTTACATCAATTAAAGTCCTAGCTCGCTCGCTATTCCTTTCAAAGCTTCCAAAGCTATTTCGAAAAATTTTTCTTTTTCCATTCCCAGCTTTTCGCAGAATAAAATTCTCTCCCTGCTACATCCTCTTGCAAAATCCTTTTGCTTAAACTTTTTTGAAACAGTTTCCACCCTAACCTCTTCCAATTTTTTGGAGGGCATGACCAAAGCGCAAGCAACTATTAAGCCAGAGATTGAATCAGCAGCTATCAATGCATACTCAAGCTTACTTTTTGGCTCAACCTTTGTATGCTCGAAGTTATGGGATTTGATGGCTCTTATTATTTCTTCATCGACCTTATTAGAAAGAATTGCTTCGGCTAAAACCCCATGCTTTGATGGCTCGTTCTCTGTTTTTTCAAAATCTAGGTCGTGCAATAAACCAACCAAGCCCCATTTTTTCTCGTCCTCTTTCAAGTATTTCGCAAGATTTTTCATTATAGCTTCCACGGCAAGCATATGCTTTATCAAATTTTCCTTCTTGACATTTTCCTTTATCAGCCTCAAAGCCTCTGTTCTTTCCATTAAATTAAATTTTAGTCAAGATTAAGTATTTAACTATTTTTTATTCAGGATTTTGAAATAAATGAAGAAAATCTTTCAACATACTTTTTTCTTGTTTAGGTAGAACGAACGAATTACCATAAAGGTAAAGTTGACATTGAAGGTCGAAGCGTGTGGAAGAATTTGAGAGGTCTAGTTGAAAAGAATAGCGAATTGGTACTTCGTAGTCGCTAATCACATGGCTCTTATAAACACCTTCTCTCTTTAGCTCCATCGATATTTTCTGCTCCTGATTTCTGCTTCCCTTATTCTTTAAAATCCTTTTTACATCTTTAGGACTGTTAAGCTTAGTTTCTTTTTTCGCAGAATCTATTTTTAGGTTATACTTTGAACAAAAATCGTTCAATTCCTCATATTTTCTAAAGGGACTGAACCTACATCCTTCGAGGGAAAAAGAAACAAATGGGTCGGATGGTCTGGCCTTGTAGATGATCGAAGACCTGAAGCAGAGAGAAGGCTTGAAATGAGGAGAAAGGGAGAACCATCTTTCAGTCCCCATCTCAAGTCTAAGATAACTGTTAGATAAACCAGTCTCATCCTCTATCTCTATTTCCTTTTCTTCGAAGTAAAGCTTATCCTCTTCGATTTTCCGGGTAAGAAGTTTAAGCTTAGGATCTTTTCCGAGTAAAGAACATATCCTCAACAAATCATTCCGTATGACGTTTAACTCAGCTGCAGCCTTGATGGTTTGTTCAGCAAGACTTACTATCCTCGACTCTATCCCTTCTGAGCCCACAAATTTAATTTAAAGGGCTTAAAATATTTAAATCTGAACAGGAGAAGCATAAACTATTGTATCTCCCCTAATCAGAATAGTCCCAACCTTTAACTTGTTTTCGCTTCTCTGAATTTCTGCTTCGTCGAGCCACAAATTCAGGTGCAAATCTAAGGCTCTCAGAATCCCTGTTATCTCCTCTCCATTTTTTAGCTTTACCAAAACTTTCTTTCCTTTTGCTCTATCCAAAGCATCGATCGGCCTTTCACTCATATTTTCACTTGATAATTGGAATTATAAAAATTTATATTTAAATCTTTTAAAAATCTTGCGTGAAAAATGAAAGAGCTTTATTACTGGGAAGGTTTCAGCCTCCACACTTGCAGCATTATGAAATAATCAAGCTAGCCGATGCGAGACCAGTAGTCTTTACTTATGCTTTGAACGGAGAGGAAGTTTTAGCTAAAGACCTTCCTTTTTCCTTTAAGGAAATTTCGAGAATGTTTGAGTCGATGGGGGTAAAAGCTTACAGGCTTGAGATCGAATTGGAAGAGATTAAAAGCAATCCTTTGGGGATGGTTTACTCTAAAAGGAAGGAAATTTTATCCTTTGGAAATAGGGTTGTTACAAGGGATTATTCAGAACTCTTTCCCATGATAGTGCTAGGCTTGAATCCTGTTTATTATCCTTTAGGTCAAAAGGTTATAAGAGGTTCTGAAATCAGAAAGCTTCTGTATGAAGGAAAGATAGAGGAAGCCTCCCTCTATTTGCCAAAGAAAGCGAGAAAAGTTTTTAAGGATATAGTTAGAAATAAAAATTTTAAGGAACTGGAGAGGAGAGGGAATTTGAAAATATTGAACTTTAAATTGCCCCTAATTTATATATAAAGTGGTAGCATGGCAATCTGGCACGGGGAAAAAGGAAAAAAGCCGACTGGAGGAGAAATAAAACTTGCTAGGAAGAAGAGGAAGTATGAATTGGGAAGATATCCTGTTCATACTAGGATAGGAAAGGAAAAAAGGAAGATAGAGAGGGTGAAAGGAGGCGGGATTAAGGTTAAAGCTCTTTCTGTAGAATTTGCCAATGTTTTGGATAGAAAGACTAACAAGGTTAAGAAAGTTAAAATACTTGGAGTGGAAAAAAATCCTGCAAATCCACACTTC
The DNA here is from genome assembly GCA_964471045.1 of uncultured archaeon. GTDB lineage: Archaea > Aenigmatarchaeota > Aenigmatarchaeia > CG10238-14 > SCSR01 > CALIKW01. Next base: position 10,020 of record CAYYER010000017.1, read on the forward strand.
GTAAGACATGGAATTATTACTAAGGGTTGCATAATTAAGACTGAAATTGGATTGGCAAAGGTAACTTCTAGGCCTTCTCAGAATGGAGTTGTAAATGCTATATTGGTTGAAGAAAGGTAATTTTTGTTGCATTATAAAATTCAAAATTTAA
>CAYYER010000018.1:0-5243 GCA_964471045.1 uncultured archaeon
TTAAAAGCCCCGGGAGGGATTTGAACCCCCAACCCCCTGCTAGCTCGCTTTCATTCCATCAAACTAGCAGGTACAAGGCAGGTGCTCTACCGTTGAGCTACCGGGGCTTTAAATAGCTTAACTAATTATTTTTATAAATCTTTAATTTAAAGTGATTTCATGCTAATCCCAGAAAATGTTAGAAAAATTTTGATTTCACAGCAATACAGAATAGTAGGTTTGCATAGCGCTGTTAAGATTTGTCACTGGACTAAAAAAAGTTTAACTGAAAATAAAGTATGCTACAAGGAAAAATGGTATGGAATCAAATCGCATCGCTGCTTACAATTTTCGCCAAACGTTATTTGGTGCGACCATCATTGCTTGTGGTGCTGGAGAATTCAATCTGGAGATAGGGCTAATTTAGTTTGGAAGGAATTCCCATTCGAACCAGAAAAAATAGACGAGCCAAAAGAAGTTTTAATCCAAGCAATAGAAGCAAGAAAAGAGTTGCTCTCCGGCTTTAAAGGAAACCCTAAGGTCGATAGACAAAAGTGGGAAGAAGCGATCAAACCAACCAGCATTGCTATAAGCTTGTCTGGTGAACCATGCTTGTACCCAAAGCTTTCCGAATTAATAGAGGAATCGCATAAGCTTGGCATGAAAACTTTTTTGGTAACCAATGGAACCCTGCCAGAAGTCTTGGAAAAGCTTAGCTTGCCTTGGCAGCTATACATTACTTTGCCTGCTCCGGATGAAGAAACTTATTTGAAGGCTTGCAGGCCTTTGATAAAGGATGGTTGGGAAAGGATAAACAAGAGCCTTGAGCTTTTTCCGAGCTTGGATTGCAGAAAGGTTATCAGGTTAACTTTAGTTAAAGGTCTTAACTTAAAAAATCCTGAAAAGTACGCCGATTTAATTCTGAAAGCTGAGCCAGACTTCATCGAAGCTAAGAGCTACATGCACGTTGGAGAAAGTCAAAAAAGATTGAAAAAAGAAAACATGCCCTCCATGGAAGATATAAGAATTTTTGCTAAAAGGTTGGCTGAATTAATCGGCTATGAATACAAGGATGAAGATTTGGCTAGTAGGGTAGCTCTTTTAACCAGAAAATAGGTTTAATCATGAGGAAAAAATTTTGTCCTAAGTGCGGTAAAGCTACTGAAAAATTTTACGACAATTTATGCAGCGAGTGCTTTCTTGAAAAAATTTCTTTCAAGGACTTGATTCCAGATAAAATTTCGATTAAAGTATGCAAGTATTGCGGTAGGGTTTTGTGGAGAAATAAATACTTTAACAGAGTAAACGATGCCGTAGAAGAAATTCTGTCCAGGCTTTTTAAAAAGGATGAAATAAAAGAAGTCTTTTATGAAATTTTGGATGGAAAAGTTTCCGTGAAAATTTGGATAAGGATCGACGATCTAGAAAAACAAGAGGAAAAAGTTTCCAAATTGGCTATTAAAAGCATAACTTGTAAATTTTGCTTCATGAAATCTACTGGCTATTACCAGGCAATCCTGCAAGTAAGAGCATCAAAAGATATTTCAAGCAAGATTTTAAAAGAAGTAGAGAAGCAAATTAATATCTTAAGCAAAACTGATGAGCTTGCATTCATTTCAAGGATAGAAGAACTCAAAAACGGTTTTAACATTTTTATAGGTTCAAAAAAGGCAGCTTTAGCTCTAGTAAAAATTTTAAGGAGAAAGTTTGACGGAAAGATTAAAATTTCAAGAAAACTAGGTAGTATTAAGAAGGGTAAAAAGCTTTACAGATATACCATTTTGCTTTCAATGGTGAATGAATGGGGAAGAAGAAGTTTCAACCAAGTCAAGAAGAGCTTGAGATAGCTAGGATTAGGGTTCCGAAAGAAGGAGAAGTTTTGGGAATAGTCGAGTTAATGCTAGGCGGAGATAAGATGAGGGTAAGATGCGATGATGGAAAGGTAAGGATATGCAGAATTCCTGGGAAGCTAAGAAAAAGAGTTTGGATTAGGGTTGGAGATTTGATCTTAGTTCAGCCATGGAAGGCTCAGAGCGATGAGAGGGGGGATGTTGTATTTAAATATACACCAACCCAAGCAAACTGGCTTAAAAGAAAAGGTTATGTTAAATCTATTTCTTTTTAAAAACTAAATTTTAAAAAGTGGGAAGATGGTAAGCGGAAAATCTATAATAAAATACTTTTTGGCAGGAGGTTTTGGAACAGGCACAGTAACTTTTATCTTAGCCTATCTACCCATACCACTCTATGTGCCATACCTTTCAATGGTATTTTCTTTAACAGGAGCTATAGGTACTTTAATAGCAGGCTTAATCTTAGACCTTATCTGGAAGGACTAACTTTTTATTTTTATTTTTAGGTGAAATTCTTGAGGGAAAAATTTTTGGAAGATTTTAAGATTGAGAGAAAATTCTTTGATAAGAGAACTTTGCTAGCTATCTTCAAGCTCATGAATAAGGGTTATGTCGATAGGGTTGAAAGCTTGGTTAAGGAAGGAAAAGAAAGCTGCGTGCTTTCTGCAAAGGATAAATCGAATAATTGGATTGCTTTGAAAGTTTACAGAACTGAGCATTGCGATTTTAAGAACATGTGGAAATATTTGATTGCTGACCCAAGGTTCTTTGGAATCAAAAAGGATAGGAGGAGCGTAGTTTATGCTTGGTGCAGGAGAGAATTCAAGAATTTAAAAATTGCTTTCAAAGCTAAGGTTGCTTGCCCCAAGCCAATAGCTTTCTTTGAAAATGTTCTGGTAATGAGTTTTGTCGGAGAAAATGGAAAACCAGCCCCTCGTTTGGTAGATGTTATTCTAAGCAAAGAGGATGCAAGTTTAATTTACAAGAAAATAATCCAAGAAGTAAAAAAGCTTGTAAGCTTTAAATTGGTTCATACAGATTTGAGTGCGTTCAACATTTTACTCTTCGACAAACCTTATCTGATAGACTTCAGTCAGGCTGTAACTTTTGCCCATCCGCTTGCAAAAGATTTTTTAATTAGAGATTTGAAGAATATTAATTTATACTTCAAAAAGCTTGGAGTTAGGGTTAAGGATGAAGAAAAATTGTTTAAAGAGTTGGTTCCATGAAAGACTGGGTTAGAATTCCTGAAGAGCGAATGAAGATTTTGAAGAAGAATGAGGAATGGATAGAGGAATTGGAAAATTTGGCAGGGTGTAAGATAGAGCTAAACGAAGAAGTTTCCATAGAGAGCGAGGATCCTCTAAAAATTTTGAGGATAAAGGAGGTTATAAAGGCTTTTGGGAGAGGGTTTAGCTTTAAGGATGCTTTAAGCCTCCTCGACGAAGACTATTATCTGGAAATAATAAACGTTAAAGATTTTTCTGGCAAATCAAAGAATAGGATGAAAACTTTGAAGGCAAGGGTAATAGGAAGCGAGGGAAAGGCTAAAAAAATGATAGAAAGGTATACGAATGCAAAAATTGCAATTTATGGAAAAACGATTTCAATAATAGGAAGGTTCGATGAAGTTAGGATAGCGAGAGAAGCCATAGAAATGCTCTTAAAGGGAAGCTTGCATTCCACAGTCTATAGATTTTTGGAAAGGAGTAGGTTGTAATGACTATAACAGCTGAAGAGCTTAGCGAGAAAATTAAAGAAATTAGCATTGCAGAATTTTTTGAAAAGAATAGACATTTGCTTGGTTATGAAAGTCTAACCAAAGCTTTGATTACAGTTGTTAAGGAGGCAGTAGAAAATTCTTTAGATGCTTGCGAGGAAGCAGGAATCCTACCAGAAATTTACGTCTCAGTAAAAGAAATTGCTCCTCAAAGATTTAGGGTTATAGTCGAAGACAACGGTCCGGGAATAGTCGAGTCTAAGGTGCCAGTTGCGTTTGCTAAATTCTTAGTCGGTTCTAAATTCTATAGGCTTAGACAAAGTCGAGGAATTCAAGGTATAGGCATCCACGGAGCTGTTTTGTACTCTCAGCTTACGACAGGCAAGCCAGTTAAAGTTATTTCGAGTACTGGTAAAAAAATCCATGAGTTTGAGCTCATGATAGATGTTACAAAAAACGAACCAAGGGTAATTTCTCACTCGGTTAAAGAAAATCCAAAGAAATGGCATGGGGTAAGGGTTGAACTGGAAATAGAAGGAAGGTACGTTAGAGGTTCTCAGTCTGTAATCCAATATCTAAAGCAAACAGCAATTGCAAATCCTTTTGCCCACATAATTTTTGATGGGCCTGATGGCAGAATAGAATTCAAAAGAGCGATAGATAAGATTCCCAAGCAGCCGATAGAAATTAAGCCCCATCCTTATGGTGTTGAATTGGGAATTCTAAGAAGGATGCTTTCGAGTACCAAAGCAAAAACTTTGCTAAAATTTTTAACTAGCGAATTTTCAAGAATTGGAGAAAGGTCAGCGATTCAAATCTGTAAGCTTGCAAAGCTAGAATTAAGGAGAAATCCAAGAGAATTGAAGCATGATGAAATTTCTAGATTGCACAAAGCCATGCAAATGGTCAAGCTGATGTCCCCTCCAACCAATTGCCTATCCCCTCTAGGCGAAAAGCTAATAGAAGAGGGTTTAAAAAAGGAAATAAACGCAGAATACTTTGTTGCTGTAACCAGACCGCCTACAGTTTACAGAGGCTATCCATTTCAAGTAGAAGTAGGCTTAGCTTACGGAGGAGAATTGCCAGAAGCGTGTAATCTATTAAGATTTGCAAACAAGGTTCCGCTCATTTATCATCAGGCAGGATGTGCAATAACCCAAGCTGTCAAAGAAGTTGATTGGAGAAGGTATGGAATATCCCAAGCAAGCGGCCAATTACCAAGCGCTCCTCTAACTATCTTAGTCCATTTTGTTTCTGTTTGGGTACCATTTACTTCAGAAGGAAAGCAAGCGATAGCAAACTATCCAGAAATAATTAAGGAAATCAAGCTTGCTTTACAAGATGCAGGAAGGAAATTAGCTTCTTATCTAAGGCAGAAAAGGAAGGCAAGAGAAAGGCAGCTAAGAAGACAACTGTTCGAAAGGTATATACCGGTTGTTTCGGAAGCTTTGGCTAAGTTAACTAATAAAGACAAGAAAATTATTTTAAATAAGTTGGAAGGAATGATTAAAAAGAGGGTTGAGGTTAAAGGTGGAAAAGTTGAAAGAAGCGAAGAAAAAGCTTGAAGAGTTGGGTAAAAAAATTTTAAAGGATATAGAGAAGGGGGAAAACCCTAGCATAGAGATTCCTATAAGAGCTTTATCCAACGTCGTGTACGATGAAAAGACTGGGATGCTAACCTTGGGAAAGAA
>CAYYER010000018.1:5343-9965 GCA_964471045.1 uncultured archaeon
TTTGTTTTGGTTATAGAGAAGAATGCTGCATTCGAAAGGTTGCATGAGGATAAGTTTTGGAAGAAGCATAAGTGCATACTTTTGACTACTCAAGGTCAGGCGGCAAGAGGAGCTAGAAGATTAATTCAAAGGCTTGCAACAGAATTTAATTTACCAGTATATGTTTTTACAGATGCGGACAGCTACGGATGGTATATTTATTCAGTTATCAAATACGGTTCCATGAGCTTAGCTCATGTTTCTGACAGATTGGGAACGCCTACAGCAAGGTTCATTGGATTGACCATAAGCGACGTGGATAAATTCAAGCTTCATAATTTTACTATTAAAGCAAAGGAGGTTGATATAAAAAGGGCAAAGGAAATGTTAAAATATCCTTGGTTTAAACATCCAGCTTGGCAAAGGGAGCTTAAACTGATGATTAGAAGAAAGATTAAAGCAGAGTTAGAAGCTTTGTCTGGAAGAGGGTTAAAATTCGTCACAGAAACTTACCTACCAGAAAAAATTAAAAATCAAGATTTCCTACCCTAATCAAAAAATTTAAGAGCTTAATTTTTCTATGCTAATTTAGGTTTGCATGGACGTTGCATTAATTCCAGCTTTCAACGAAGAAGAAACTATTTATGAAGTCGTAACTAGAGCTAAAAGGATAGGCTTAACACCAATCGTTATAGACGATTGTTCTAAGGATAGAACGAGCGAGCTTGCTAGAAAGGCTGGAGCGATTGTTTTGAGGCATGAGAGAAATAGGGGAAAAGGAGAAGCGATTAAGACAGGCTTTAACTTTTTAAAAAACTTGGATGGAGTAAAGCATGTTGTTCTGCTGGATGCAGACCTTCAGTATTTGCCAGAGGATTCGCTAAACCTTTTGCTTCCTTTAAAAGAGGATAGGGTTGATATAGTTTTTGGTTGCAGAGATTTTAAAAAAATTCCTTTGAGGCATAGGCTGGGCAACTGGGTTTGGAGAAATTCTTTCAACCTTTTTTTCAGAACGAATTTTAAGGATACAAATTGCGGATTGGTGGCTTTAACGAGAGAAGCTATAGAAAAGGTTAAGGATGGCCTGCAAGGAGGCTACATAGTTGAAAATTCTATTCTAGTTCAGGCTTTAAAAAATAATTTGAGAGTTAGACAAGCTCCTGTTAGAGTTTACTACAAGAAAAAAAGCAGCTTCTTGAGAGGGATAAGAGTCGTCCTAGGAGTTTTGATTTTTATTTTAAAGGAAGGGTTAAAATTTAGGCTGAGAAGAAAATAAATTTAAAAACTCGATATTATTTAGAGAGTTTTGAAGGGGCGGTAGCTCAGCCCGGGAGAGCAACCGGCTGAAGACCGGTGTGTCGTGGGTTCAAATCCCACCCGCCCCATTCCAAGAATTTTTAATTTCTTTCCAAACTATTAATTATGGTAACCTTAAGGATAATGCCATTTGGCGAGGTTCCAAAATATGTTTTGGATGCGATAAGCGAAGAATTGAGAAGTTCTCTAAACCTTATGACAGAAATTTCTGAGCCAAAAGGCCTACCAAAGGAATTTTACAATCCTTTCAGACATCAATATCTTGCAGAAAAAATTTTGGATTTCATCGCCCAAAAATTCAAGGGGAATATTCTAGCAATTACTAGCGAAGACTTGTATGCTGAAGGCTTGAACTTTGTCTTTGGAGAGGCTGAATTGCCTGGAAGGGTTTGCATAGTTTCCATTCATAGGTTAAACCCAAAATTTTACAGACAGCCCGAGAATAAGAGCTTGCTAATAGAAAGAGCTGTCAAGGAAGCGAAGCATGAGGTTTGTCATGCTTTATTCGGCTTAAGGCACTGCGATGACCCAAATTGCGTGATGAGCTTTAGCAACACGATCTTCGATGTCGATAGGAAGAGCAAAGAATTGTGTAGTAAATGTAAGGCAAGGATTTTAAGACGTTAAACTATTTGAGGTGCTTGTCGAAAAAATCTTTAACCCTTTCCTTATTCAACGGAAACCCTTTTTTTGAAGTATATGTGAGTAGTTCCACAAACGCATTCGACCTTAGCTTCTTCATAAGCTTTCAAGCCCTTGATTTTTTCAACCTCTTTTTCAGGAAATTTATAGGCGCATTGAGTACACCTATCCAAAGGAATTTGATTGTACACTCTCACTTCTCCTGTTTTTTAAATCTTTTATAAGCCCGGGCGAGGATGCAACCAGGTCTACAAGCTTATCTTCATACATTTGAAGTAAGATATATCCCTGCTCAAAACCTTTTGCCCTTAATTTAAGTTGTTGCTTTTGCATACTTTTATAAATGATAGAAAAATATTTAAAATTAAACTGGTTTTGAGTGATAGTATGCAGCAGAAAAAGATTTGGGAAGGGGAGCTGATCGAAAACAGGGTAATAATTTGGAGCCCGGCAGCTGTCATTCTTTACGACGAATCAGGCTATGGAAAACCTCAGCCTGAACTCAAGCCTCAAAGGTTAGAGCTTGACCTAATAGAGGCTGCCTTCTTGCTCGAAAGAGGAAGGCTAAAAGTCTGGGTTAAGGAGAACAACCAAAAGAAATTCTTGAGCTTGCAAGAATTCATGGAAATCGCTAAAGAAAGAGTCAATCAATTTCTCCCTCAATTTATCGTTTATAGGGATTTGAGGAATAGAGGGTTTTTGGTTAAGACGGGCTTTAAGTTTGGAGCATTTTTCAGGCTTTACGATAGGGGGGTAAAGCTTAAGCGAGGCCCTAAAGCTCCTCACGAGCATACAAAGGCTGTAGTGCATGCTGTAGCTGAGGAAGCTGCTTTTAGCTTGCCAGAAATGTCGAGAGCTGTTAGATTGGCTCAAAACATTAGAGCAACCATGTGGTGGGCTGTAGTCGATAGGGAAGGGGATGTAACCTATTACGAAATTAAGCGAATAACACCTTAATTTCTCGAAATTTTTATAATCTTTTAAGTTCAATTTTAGAGATATGAACCTTAGTGATGCCAATGGGAAGAATTAAAACTTCGCTAATCAAGCATATCGCTCACGATTTGCTCGAGCGATACCCTGATAAATTTTCTCCTAGCTTCGAGAAGAATAAAGAAGTTCTGAAACAATTGACGGACATTAAATCAAAGAAGATAAGGAATATGGTTGCTGGTTACATAGCTTCTTACTTGAAAAGAACTTCTTAATTTTTATTCTTTGAACTTCAAAATTAAATTATGGAAAAATCTCAGGCAAAAATCGATGAGTTTGCCTTCATTTTGCTTGCTGGCTTGCTTTTCATAATAATTTTGACGGTTGCCTGGTCGAGCCTACCCAAACCAACTTTGGAAGTTTCCCCAGAGTTCATATCCTTGGTCGCTGTCAGAGGGAGTACAGCAAAAGCTACTTTATTCTTGAATGGCTCTGCCTCGAACGTTACCCTAAAAGCTAAAGGAGATATAGCAAACTGGGTTAAGTTCAGTAAAAACCAGTTTCCGCTAGCTCAAGCTACTGAGATAACCCTAACCTTTTACATTCCTTATTCGGTAGAATTTGGAACTTACTCTGGGAATATAGAAATAGAGTTTGATGGGGAGAGAAAAGCAATTCCCGTTACCCTGGATGTGGTTGAAAGAGAGGCAGAGGCCTATCGCTCTTTCAAGCTTGGGGATTTCTCCGTAAGCTATTTCTCTGGAAGAGAAATTTTAGCGTCTAAAAGCGATTTTGAGGTCGTAAAAGGATACTTCGCTGATTACCCTTCAACTCTAGTTGCTTCCGTCGATGAAGAAATGCTTTCAATCCTTAAATCCGGATTCATTTCTCTAGCAATAGAGGAAGCCAACAGTGCTGGAAATCTTGCAATAAAGTTTAACGATGAAATAGTCTTCAACGAGAAACCAGGGGCAGGTGAAATCAAAATTCCGATAGAGAAAGAAAAAATTAAAAGTTCTAACGTCATAAAGCTGGAAGCTGGCTTACCAGGATGGAAATTCTGGATGAACACAGTCTATAAAATCAAAAGCTTAGAGTTTGGGATAAATTACGAGGGTATTAACTTTAAACAATCAACCTTTTCCTTAAAGCAAGAAGAAATAGACAATTTTAAGTGGGGTAAGGTAATATTTCAGCTGAAGAATAGGACTGGAGAAGGAAATCTAATAATCAAAATAAATGGCGAGGAAGTTTATAGGGGAGTGCCAGAAGTTTCTGTTGGTGGGCTATTTGGCGTTTATTTCAGCGAAATTCCCTTGAATAAAACCAACGAAATCTTATTCTCTACAGAAAAGGCTTCTACCTACGAGCTTGGCAGAGTAACCTTAACCATCGCTTATTCAAGCTATTAAAGTTGCTAAAGCTATGAAATCTCTCGAGCCCGTTGCCCCTCCCAAAATCCCTATGCACAGCTTTAAAAACCTGCTAAACTCTTTATCTTCTGCGAACTTATCTATCAGGATTAAAATCAGGACAACCGTTATTAGCTTAGCAAATACGAAAGATACAGGGGAAAAAAGTTTGATCAAAAGAGTTGGCAGGATATGCTGCTCACCAAAGCCAAAGAATTGCAGGGCTGTGAAGGTAACGGTTGCGTCGAACATCTGGACTAGCGTAACCAACCTATTCTCTAAGCTCCAAGTCTTCAGAAAGTAAAAGATTAAAAGCCAGGGCAAATAGAATAGAATTAC
>CAYYER010000019.1:0-9698 GCA_964471045.1 uncultured archaeon
TTAAACCTTACTAATTGTCCAACGAATGCTACAGTAAACTTCAACTACATAATCCTTCAATCTCCAAGAATGACTTTAACCAAATCGTTTACCCAGACAAAATCATTTTAATAAAGAGAGCTCCTCCTTGGTTAGTTTTAGCGAATTAACAAGCTGGCTTTTTATTTTACTGTTTTTAACCATAATCTTCAAGAATGGGAGAAACTCTTTTCTAACCTTTCTCGTGGAGCAATGAAACTCTTTAGACAATTTTTTAAGCAGCTCACCCATAGCTTTCCTCTCTAACTTTGTTCCTCCTAGTATAGCGAGCTTATCAGGGTATTGGTATCTAGTAAACTTCCTGTACATATCTTTCTTAGCAGTAGCTATGCCCGCTGTCATCAAGTCTATCATATAACCCTTTAATTTCCAATTTTGTCTTGAGGATACCCAGCTCCTAAACAAATCTGCTTTACTCAAACTCTCAAAAGCTTTGGCTATTTCTTCTGGCTTTTCATATTCTCTAGCTATATTGTTTTCAATCCACCAGAAAATTTCGTCAGGATCCTTATCAACATTCCTAATAGCAAGCTTCGCTGCCAGCGCACTTTTCGTCTTGAAGATTAGCTTTAAAGCATCAAAAATGCTGACCTCTTTTTCCCTATAGCTTAAAGCTTTCAAATCTTCTAGCTTTATTTCATTCTTTCCTCTCGCAACAGTTTCCAAATCGATTATAGCAGCCCTTAAATCACCCTTACTCAGCTTTGCCAATTCTCTCAAAACTTTTCTATCAGCTTTTATTCCTTCTTTCTTGCAAATTTCAGCGAGCCTCTTTTCTATATCCCAAACAGGAATTTTTTTGAATTCAACCAGAATACAATATTCCCTCAAGCTCCTAAGTTTTTGTTCGTAGGGATCGTTAGCCGTTAAGATTATTGGGAAACGAGATTCCCTAATTATTTTGATTATTTCGCCAACTCCTCCATAATCTTCCCTTCCTGCAATTCCATCTATTTCATCTATCAAAAATATTTTCCCTCTTCTAAACAGGCTTTGCTGCTGCATCGACCTGCCTAAAACTTCCCTTATTTGAGTTGCTGACCTATAATCGCTTGCATTCAACTGAATCAAATCTAGGTTTTTCTCGCTAGCATAAGCTTCAACTAGAGCTGTTTTACCTACGCCTGGCATTCCATAGAAAAGTAAGGCTTTGCTTCCAGGCTTCCAATTTTTTATCCACTTTAAGAATTTTTCTACTGCCTCCTTTTGGTCGACGAACTCCTTTAAATTCTTTGGTTTGTATTTTATCGTCCACATGCTTTCACTTAATAATTAGTTCTTGGGAATAAAATAAAGAAGTTACTTCTTTAACCCTTTTCCAAACAGCAAGAAATGCGCTAGCAAAGCTTCCAACTGAATTAGTTCATTCCCTCCCTCGCTAATCCTAAACTCATATTCTCCACATTTTTCAACTAATTGAACTTTTGCCTCCTCGCTAATGTTTAAGGAATAAATCTGCCTATGGATTTCAGCGATTACATCGCTACCAGCCAAACCTTGCTTCAAGAGCATATCTTGCAGTTTCTTTCTCGCATCTTCAAACTTTCCCTTTAAAGCCAATTCAAGCATTTGTTTAACGTCTGCAGGCTTTGCTCTTGAAGCAACGCCGTAGATAACATCCTCTGTTATCTTTGTCTGCAAAGCTGAGGCTGCTTGCAACAAATTTGCTACCCTCCTCAAATCGCCTTCAGCGATATAGATTATCGCTTTTATCGCATCCTGCGTAATTTTTAACTTTTCCTGCTTCACTATTCTATCGATAAACTTTTTAACATCTTCATCGCTCATCGCCTTAAACCTAAAGACTGCACATCTTGACTGGATTGGATCTATAATCTTGCTAGAATAGTTGCAGATTAAAATGAAACGAGAAACATTAGTATAATTTTCCATCGTCCTACGCAAAGCTTGTTGAGCCTCTGGAGTCAGAGCATCTGCTTCGTCGAGAATTATAATTTTATAAGGAACTTCTCCAATAGCTTTAGTCCTTGCAAAATCTTTTACCTGACCCCTAATTACATCTATCCCTCTAGCATCGCTCGCATTCAATTCCAGAACATTCCTTCTCCATTCTTTTCCGTACAATTCCCTAGCAATGCACAAAGCTATAGTAGTTTTTCCCGTTCCAGCAGGACCAGCAAAGAGCATATGGGGAATGTTTTTCTCCTTAACAAAAGCTTTCACCCTTTCTACCACATGCTTTTGATTTATAACCTCATTCAACTTTTGCGGCCTGTACTTTTCTGCCCAAACAGCCAATTCCATGTTCTCACGATATAAATATTTTAAACTTGTAGCTCTAATAAATTTAAGCGTGAGTTGCATGAAAGTAAAGCTACCGAGGAAAGAAGACAAGAATATAGAGTTTAAGGAAAGACTTATTCCTAGCGTTCATTTGAAGGAAGAGAGAAAGCAGCAATTGGCTAGCCAAATGAAGTTTAGACTTGAAAAAGGAAAGGGTGTTGCCGTTTACATAATTGGGGTTAAGGAGAATGGAGAAGTAAAAGGTTTAACTGACCTGGAATTCCAAGAAACTTTAAACATCCTGAAGATAATAGCTACCGAAAATGGTGCAAGGATAGATAAGGTTGAAAAATTTAGGGAAGATGGAAGGCTTATAGGAAGGATAATAATCAAGCGAGTATTCAAAACTAAAGCAAAGGAAAATTTGGTAATAGGGGTTGCTGGGCATGTTTCTCATGGAAAATCTACTCTAATAGCAACCCTAATAACAGGAAGGCCTGATGAGAATGGAAATGCATGGCTTTACTTGAATGTTTTACCCCATGAGATCGAAAGAGGTTTATCCGCAGACTTACATTTTACTCTTTTCGGCTTTAGGAATTCTAAGCCGTTGCATCTAAAAAATCCTTTGGATAAGAAAGAGAGGGCAAGAATAGTTGAGAAAGCGGACAAGCTAATTAGTTTTGTCGATACGGTAGGACATGAACCATGGCTTAGAACTACCATTCGTGGCCTGGTCGGACAAAATTTGGACTATGGGTTGCTTGTAATCGCTGCCGACGACGGAATCACGCATATAACCAAGGAGCATCTGGGTATACTGCTTGCCATGGATCTACCGATAATAATTTGTATGACAAAGATTGATAGAACAAGCCAAAAAAGAAAAGAAGAAGTTTTGAGCGATATAGAAAATCTGATCAAGTTTGTTGGAAGAATTCCTTTCAAGATTAAGGACGAAAAGGATTTAGGCGTAGTTATAGATAAAATCGATGCCTTGGTTCCCATAATAGAGACTTCTGCCGTAACTTTTGAAGGATTTGATATTTTGACCAAATTGCTTAGCCTATTGCCAGAGAGGAAGAGGGATTTGGAAAGACCGTTTTTGATGTTCATAGATAGAATCTACAAAGTTCAAGGTGTTGGGACGGTTGTTTCAGGAACCATAAAGCAAGGGAGGATAAAAGCAGGTTCTTACTTGCTCTTAGGACCGCTTGCTTCTGGAGAGTTCAAAAAAGTTAAGGCTGCGAGCATTCAGACTCATTACTATCCATTGGAGGAAGCTGATGCTGGGTTAATAGTTGGTATAGCGGTTAAGGGAGTTAAGCACGAAGAAGTTAAGAGAGGTATGATTCTATGCGATCCCTCGATCCGACCAAAGGCTGTTAAAAGCTTTGAAGCAGAAGTTTTGGTTTTAACCCATCCTACCAGAATAGCTTCTGGGTATGAACCTGTTTTGCACTTCTTCACCGCTTCCCAAAGCGCAAAGCTGGAGTGTTTAGATAAAAAATACTTAAAAGCTGGTGAAAGCGGAAAAGTTAGGTTTACTTTCAAGTATTATCCCTGCTTTGTTCAAGAAGGAGATAAATTTGTTTTCAGAGAAGGAAAGACTAAAGGTATTGGAACGGTAACCAAAATCATTCGATAACCTTTACTTCATAATGCTTGCATTTGGGGCAAAGATAGCCAACTACCTTATCTCCTTTGTAGATGAATTTCATCCTAGCTCCGCATAAAGGGCATCTTTTTCCTAGAAGAAAAATTAACATGTAGATTGCAATTATAACAGGACCTATGATACCGAATATTATGATCAAATGTTTTATCAAATCTACTTCCATTAATTTAAAATTGTTTTTATTCTTATATTAAAGCTGCAGTCCCACCAGCATGCCAGGATAGGCGTGGCCTGATCTGAACCAAAAATATTTTTTCCAAGTTATCGTCCAAAATTATTGCTGCACCTACCCACCTTGGTATCAGGTTAATGTATTTCCACAATTCCTCTTGCATATAGGTTTGCATCACGGCATGCAAGGCTTCTATATCAGCTCTCGAGGTTAACCTATGACTTATTACCAAATCGCACTGGCTTAGAATGTCTTGATGTATCTTGTTCGGCATTTGAGTGATAACAACCAAGCTTACTCCAGGCTCTCTTCCTTGTTTTGCAATAGTAAGTAAAGGAGCTAGAGAAACGCTTTCTTCTGTTCCACAGAAATTGTGTGCTTCATCAATCACTAACCAAACCATAGGGAATGATTTTTTTATTTCTCTTCCTTCAAGCTTTGCTAACTCTTCTTCCTTTCTAGCTATTACTCTTGCTTGATAGATTTTTCTTGTCAGAATAGCGACTATTAAGTTTCTTACACTCCAAGCTTCTGTAGCCCTTAAACGAGAAACATCTACTACTGAGATTGTTCCTGGGGAAACTATCTCGTCTATGTTAACTCCTTGGGTTCCAAAAACTCCCCATTGATTGGCAACGCTTAGCATGTTTTCCAAAGCATTCCTTACTTCTTTGCTGGTTTCTTCATCGTCTCTTATTTTAATTATCAAATCTTCTATCGTAAACTCTTCTTTTTGCTCAGCCAATTCATTCAAATTTTTTTCCAAAGCTATGGCAAGAGGTTCTGTTCTTTTTAAATTAAAAGCTAGACTCCACTCCTCTGGAGAAAACTCATAAGGCGCGATAGAAATCCCGCCATCTATAGGTATTCCTGCTTTTTTAAATTCCTCTACTTGTTTGAAGGGCACAAAAACTTTAACGTTTTTAAAACCCTTTGGTTCGAGCTTCCATTGTTTTAGCAAATCCTTTTGTTGCTCGTTCGGCTTTTTTAAACTCCAAAAAATTCCCATCGTATCGATAATAACCACAGCCAGGTTATTCCTGAATTCTTCTGGTAGAGAAGCTATTTCCTCTACTATAACACCAGCTACATAGCTTTTTCCCGTTCCTCTTTTTCCACAGATTAAAATCACATGAGGCCTGAGCAAATCGATAAAAACTTTGGTTGTTAGATGAGCCTCTTCGCCTTTTCCAACTATATGCTTACCTATATACCCAACACATTTTTCATCATAAATTTCAAGGTCTTCTCTAGTTCTCCCAACGATTACCATATATTAAATTTTTAATTTCTAATCAAATATTAAGGGGCAGTCGTCTAGCTTGGTCTAGGACGCCACCCTGGGGAAGAACTGAACGGTGGTAATCCTGGGTTCAAATCCCAGCTGCCCCACCTTTTTAAATGATTAAGAATTAATGGGAATTTGGATTATCGGAATTGCACTCTCTCGAAGAAAATAAAATAACTAGTAGCTAATAACTTTAGGGATGAAAATGAAAAAGGATTTTGATTTAAAAGGAATAAGCAAACATGATGCGCAAAAATTAGTAGCAGTTTGTTTGCTTACTGACGGCTCTCTGAAATGGAATAAAGCTAAGCAATCTTTCATAATAACCTTCCACAATAAAGACGAATGCTTACATGAGTTATTTAAAAATCTTTTGTGGATCGGATTTAATGAGACTCCTACCTTTGACAAATTATTTCACAAAGGAGTCTTGAATACAGGCGTTGTAAGGAAAAAGGATAGAGAAATTGTAAGTACATTATTTTCACTTTCACCTACTTTTAAGACTAAACCTTTTCGTTGCTCGAAAGAAGAATTTCTGAATTCTCCTCAGCCCACTATCTCGTTTTTGCTTAAGAATAGGATTAAACTACAAAAACTAGCATTTAGAATAGCCATGGCATGCGACGGAAGTATAGGAATTTGCATTAAAAAAGATGGAAGTTTTAAACCTAGACTCAGATTAGGCTGCGCACATCCTTTCTTACTCGAGGAATGGAAAATATTAACTGAAAAAATAGGGTTAAAAATGAATATCGAGAAAGATCGAAATACTTGGAGTGGCTTTCATTCGTTAGAAACTAGCTCTATCGAAGAGATTAAAAAGTTTCACGAAATGGGAGGATTTTTACCAGAAGAAGTTATTGCGAGGAGAGGGAAATTCAAGGGCATAAGAAAGAATACCATACTAGAGTTAGCTTTAAATCTTAAATCCATAAATAATTTCATTGGCAAGAAATATGTTGGGGACGTTCGACTGCGGGGATCTAGACCGCAAACGTCGTCTAGCTTGGTCTAGGATCGGGCCTTACTTGAATAGAAAAACTATTTGAGGGCCAATGGGAGGCTCAGACCTGGGTTCAAATCCCAGCGTCCCCATTTTAAACCCATCTAAAAACTTTTCTTCCATAGAAAATTTCTGGTAAGATTAGCAAGCCTGAGCATGCGACCGTTAAAACTAAAGCCCAATCAGTCAAGCTCAAAGGAACTGTTTCGAACATTATTTCAAACACTGGGGTATAAACGAGTAAGACTGTTAGAATCGCGGAAGCGAAAACCGAAGCAACCAAATACTTGTTTGAGAAGAAAGGAAGTCTAAAGACGCTTTTCTTGTCCGACCTGCAATTCCAAACGATTACGAGCTCCCTAAAAGTAGCTTGAAGGAATGCCATGGTTCTAGCTTTTCTTAAGCAAAGTTCAAAGAGAGGAGATGGAAGAGATTCACACCCTCCATTAAAAACCCAATAAGTCAAACCAAAAACTAACAAGGTTCCGAAGTACTGGGTTAAGAATGAAACGATGATTTGCAAAATCCTTCCATGCAATATACCTTCTTTTGGATCTCTAGGCTTTTGCTTCATCACATCCTCTAAGGGGGGATCGAAGCTTAAAGCCAAGGCTGGACCTCCATCAGTTACTAGATTAGTCCATAAGATCATGG
This sequence comes from uncultured archaeon, assembly GCA_964471045.1. Classification (GTDB taxonomy): domain Archaea; phylum Aenigmatarchaeota; class Aenigmatarchaeia; order CG10238-14; family SCSR01; genus CALIKW01. The sequence goes on from CAYYER010000019.1 coordinate 7,082, forward strand.
CAGCGGTGAAAGGTAGGGGCAAACCAAGCAAAGCAAAAGTCCCGACTACAGCCAATTCATCAAAATTACATCTCATCAAAAAGAATGAAAATTTCCTTATATTTTCATAGATTATCCTTCCTTGCTTTACAGCTTCCACAATAGTAGCAAAGTTATCATCAGCCAAGATCATATCGCTTGCTTCTTTTGCTACATCCGTCCCAGTAATCCCCATCGCAATTCCAATATCTGCGTGCTTTAAAGCTGGGGCATCGTTGACACCATCCCCTGTCATCGCAACTACATGCCCTTTTTTCTTTAAAGCCTTTACAATCCTAAGCTTATGATGGGGATAAACTCTCGCATAAACCTCAACTCTTTCGACAATTTCCTCGAATTCTTCATCGCTAAGCTTGTCCAATTCTTCGCCAGTTAAAACTAATCCATCTTTTAAAATTCCGATTTCCCTCGCAATAGCTATGGCTGTAAGCTTATGGTCTCCGGTTATCATTACCGTTTTAATTCCAGCTTCTTGGCAAAGCTTGTTGGCTTCTATCGCCTCTTCTCTAGGAGGATCTATCATTCCAGCTATTCCAACAAAAACCAAATTGCTTTCTATTTCTTCTTCTCTCACGCTTTCAGAAAAACTTGAAAGTTTTTTGTAAGCGAATGCTAAATTCCTTAGAGCTTCGCTTGCTAACTCATCGTTAACTTCTAAAATCCTTTTCTTTTCGGCTTCGCTCAATTCTTTTTCTTCCCCATCCCTCAAAATTTTAGAGCACTTTTCAATTACAACTTCAGGAGCTCCTTTAACACAGATCAAAAATTCTTCTCCTGTTGAATTTATAGTTGTCATAAGCTTTCTTTCGCTGCTAAAAGGAATCTCGTAAACTCTTTTATAGCTATAATCTATTCCAGCTTTTTCGGCAGCAACTATTAAAGCTCCTTCGGTAGTATCGCCGATTATTTTCCATTTGTTTTCCTCCCGAACCAACTTTGAATTGTTACAAAGTGCACCAATTCTCAAGAGCAAGGAAAGATGTTCATCCTGCTTGGCATTAATTTTATTTCCATTTTCATAGAATTCTCCTTTTGGTTCATAGCCTGTGCCTGTAACTTTAATCATTCTTCCATTCAAGTAAATTTTTTTCACAGTCATCTCTCCTTTAGTTAAAGTACCAGTCTTATCGCTACAGATTACAGTAACTGAACCTAAAGTTTCGACTGAAGATAATCTTCTTATTATTGCATTCCTCTTTGCCAAATCTCTAGCTCCTAAAGCTAGGGTAATGGTTACTATTGCAGGTAAACCTTCCGGAACTGCAGAAACTGCCAGAGCAACGCTTATCATGAAAAAGTTTAAAATAGTAGCTCGAGAAAATTCACCGAGCACCAAGCTTCTTGCTACACCGACTACAAAAATTACTGCACAAGCTATTACTATAAAAATTCCAAGCTTCTTGGCAAATTTTTTAAGCTTAACCTTTAAAGGAGGTTCTTCTTCTTTAATTTCTCTAACCAGTCCAGCAATTTTTCCAAACTCTGTTTTCATTCCAGTAGCTGTAACGACAAACTTTCCTCTTCCATAGATCACATAAGTTCCCATGAAAACCATGTTCTTCCTTTCAGTCAAAGGGGTTTCGGCTTCGATTTTCTCGCTAGTTTTTCTTATCGGAACAGATTCTCCAGTTAGAACAGCCTCATCGACCTTTAGCTCAAAAGCCTCTATTAACCTACCATCTGCAGGAATCCTATCTCCAGATTCTAACAAAACTATATCTCCGGGAACTAATTCTCTTGCATCGACAACTTTTTCCTTTCCATTTCTCAAAACCCTAGCTTTTGGTGCAGCATACTTCTGCATGGCTTCCAAAGCTTTCTCAGACTTATACTCTTGAGTAAAACCAATGATAGCATTCAAAGCAACTATTGCTGAAATTGTTAGAGCATCGACCCTCTCTCCAAAGAAGAAAGAAATTAGGATTGCTGCTATGAGCATTAGAACAAAAACATCCTTAAATTGATTCAAAAAAATTTTGAAAGGGGTTACTCTTTTTTTCTTTGCCAATTCGTTGAACCCAAATTTTTTTAACCTTGCTCTTACTTCTTCTTCGCTTAAACCTTCCAAGCTCGTATTCAATCCTTTCAAAACTTCTTCTGTTTCTAAAGAATACCAAGCTTTTTCCATATATTTAATAATTTGTCGGTTTTAGAAGATTAGTGTTTCTTTAACTTTTAATAAGCTAAGTTGACAGTTTTTGAGAAAAATTTCTTTACAACCTTAGTAGTTAATTTCTTTTCCGCTTCACCTTCTCGAGTGCTATAAGTATATGGAAATTTTGGAAGCAAAAGCTATTCGGTGGTTGGATGCAAAGATATGGGAGGAATGAGAGTAGGTTGAGCAAACTTAGAAAAGCTCTTGGGAAGTATATACCCAAACCTGGTTTGGCTGGTATAGCAGGAGGAATAATAGGGTCTGGAGTTGGTTCTTCAGTTGGCTTTTTAGGAGCAAGCGCTCGCTATCTTCTAAGTCAAGCTACTTATCTCATGAACGGTGGTGGAATGGAAGTGCTGTTCAAAGCATACGAGCAAGGGATTAGAACTGCAGGAGAATGGGGATTGATAGGGGGTTTAGGTG
>CAYYER010000020.1:0-1333 GCA_964471045.1 uncultured archaeon
ATAATAATTTGCTCAGGAGCCATATCTCATTGGGAATTGAGAGCGCCCGAATGCTTGATTTCGATGGCTTGTCAGCTTGGGTTGGAATTGAAGGAAGCAAAGGATGCTTTGTCCAAAGTTCCTCAAGGAATAATTAAGCTAATTAAAGAAAGAAAAAGCAAGGATTGGATAATGCCTGGAGTAAGGGTGGTTAAATGAACGTCAAAAAAAGACTTAAGGTTTTAATTCCAACCCTGAGAGAAAAAGAAAGGTATATAGCTTTCCAAATAATCTCAGAGGAACCAATTAGCTATTCTGATTTGGAGGCTGCTCTTTGGAATACCATGCTTGAATTTTTTGGAGAATATGGAGTGAGCAAAACTTCTGTTTGGCTAATTAAGAATTTGTATGATTCAAAGAAGCAGATGGGGGTTATAAGATGCAATCACAAATCTGTAACTCAAGTAATAGCTTGCTTGGGCTTGATTTCAAGGTTAGGCGAATCTAGAGTTGTGTTTAAAATATTAAAAGTTTCGGGAACAATAAAAGGATTAAGATTAAATCAATTTAAGAATGCAAAAATAAAAAATAATGAGGTGATGAATTATCCCGCAGATACTTCCTGAGTATATGGGGTACGATAGAACGATTGCTGTATTTTCACCGGATGGAAGATTGTTTCAAGTCGAGTATGCGAAAGAAGCCGTAAAAAGAGGGGCTACAGCCTTGGGAATAGTTTTTAAAGATGGTATTTTGCTCGCGACAGTCAAGCCGGCTGCCAAGCTAATGGTTACCCAATCTTTAGAAAAAATTTTCCAGATAGACGACCATATAGGGGCTGTAGCTTCTGGCTTGCTGGCTGATGCAAGAATTTTAATCAACCAAGCTAGGATAAGAGCTCAAGTTCATAGGATTACTTATGAAGAACCAATAGACGTTTGGAATTTAGCAAGAGTAATCGGAGATAGGATGCAATTATCGACGCTCTATGCAGGCCTAAGGCCGTTTGGGGTAACCATATTAGTAGCTGGTTTGGACAAGACTGGAAAGCATTTAATAGAATCGGATCCTTCTGGAATGCTGTACGAGTGGAAAGCTTATGCAATAGGGAGAGGGGGGAATCTAGCGAATAAAATACTTAAGCAGAAATGGAAGGAAGACTTGAGCGAGAAGGACGCCATAAAGCTAGCTTTGGACATAATCGAGAAAACAGAAAAGGAGAAGAAGGAAATGAGCATAGATATGGCGGTCATAAGGGAAAAAGAGAAAAAATTTAAAAAGCTAGAAGAAAAAGAAATTAAGTAACTGGAGGAATTTACTTGCCTGTAAGCGTAGATAAGGCAGTAGTTAGTAG
>CAYYER010000020.1:1343-2005 GCA_964471045.1 uncultured archaeon
GATTAATCGTTTCTGGGGAAAAATTCGAGATTTTAGTAGATCCAAAGCTTGCTTTTGAGTTTAAAAGAGGGAAAAAGGTGGAAATTTCCGAAATTCTTGCAGTTCCAGAAGTTTTTAGGGACGTAAGGACTACTGAGAGAGTTGGAAGCGAAGAATTGAAAAAGTTTTTCGGAACCGATGACGTTTACAAGGTTGCTGAAAGAATCATCAAAGAAGGTGAGCTAAGGCTTACGACCGAGCAAAAGAGGAAGATGATAGAAGAGAAGAGAATTCAAATAGCCAACCTCATTTCAAAAAGAGGGATAAATCCGCAAACTAACACGCCTCATCCTCCTCAAAGGATATTGAACGTTATGGAGCAGGTTGGAGTGAGCATAGATCCTTTTTTGGATGCTGAACTCCAAGTCGATAAGGTGGTTGAAGCGATAAAAAACGTTTTACCCATAAAGTTCCAGAGAGTTTTGATCCAGCTCAAAATACCCCCCCAATTTGCTGGAAGAGCTTATTCCATCCTTAAGCTTGGGAAAATAGTAAATGAAAAATGGTTGGAAGACGGGAGCTTGCAGGTTGATGTCGAAATCCTTGCTGGCTTACAAGAAGAGCTTTTCCAGAAGATTTCAGCCCTAACGCACGGAAATTTTGAATCTAAAGTTTTGAGGAGG
>CAYYER010000020.1:2015-8736 GCA_964471045.1 uncultured archaeon
GAAGAAATTTGAGCGAGAAAGAAAGGCCGATAGTCTTGCCAGGAGAATTTGTGGACGAGAAAAAGGGGAGGAAGCTTGGGGATAATGTTTACGAAGAAGATGGAAAAGTTTTCTCGAAAGTCATAGGTATTCCAAAGCTAACTGAAAACGAAATTTCTGTCATAGCCCTAGCAGGAAAATACTTGCCAAAGGTTGGGGATAGGGTTATAGGAGTAATATTGGATGTGGAAGTTTCCGGTTGGTTTGTAGATATAAATTCGCCCTACATCGCATTCTTGCCCTTGGGAGAGGCTGTTGAAGAATTTGTCGATACTTCAAGAGTGGATATAAGCAAGTACTATGATGTTAATGAAATAATTTTTTGCAGAATTTCAAAAGTAGCTAAGAATAAGACTGTTCAAGTTACTATGCATGACTTGCACGCCAAAAAGCTTGTGGGAGGAGTTTTAGTCAAGATCACTCCGAGCAAAGTTCCCAGGGTTATAGGAAAGGGAGGGAGCATGATAAATTTAATCAAGAAGAAAACTGGATGCGAGTTGCTGGTAGGGCAGAATGGGGTTATATGGGTTAAGGGTAAGAATAAGGCGAAGGCCATAGAGGCCATTCTTTTAATAGAGAAAGAATCCCACATAATCGGATTGACCGAAAAGGTTGAAAGGATGTTGAGTGAGGGGAATGAAAAAAAGTGAGGAAAAGCTGATAGTTAAGGGTAAAAGAGTAGATGGTAGATTGCCCGAGGAATTGAGAAATATAGAGATAAAGGTAGATGTTATTTCGAGAGCAGATGGTTCTGCAGAGGTTGCTTTTGGGAACACAAGAGTAATAGCTTCTGTTTATGGGCCTAGAGCCTTATACCCAAAGCATTTGCAGGAATACGAAAGCTCGATTTTGAGATGCAGGTATAGCATGGCTCCTTTCAGCGTGGATGAAAGAAAATCCCCCGTTCCCGATAGGAGAAGCATAGAACTTTCAAAGGTTATAAGGTTAGCTCTGGAGCCAGCCATATTTTTGGAAGATTTCCCGAAGACAGCCATAGATGTTTTTCTCGAAGTCGTGCAGGCGGATGGCTCTACGAGAGTAACCGGAATAAACGCGGCAAGCTTAGCTTTAGCGTTAGCTGGAATCCCCATGCGCGATTTGGTTTGTGCATGCTCAGTGGGAAAAGTAGACGGTACTCTGGTCGTTGATTTAAACGGTAAGGAAGACAATTTTGGGGAAGCAGACGTCGCTTTTGCCCTAATGCCTAGCAAGAATAAAATAACCTTGCTTCAAATGGATGGGCTTTTGAGCAAGGAGGAGCTTAAGAAGCTTATTGGGATGGCTAAGGAAGCTTGTAAAAAAATATATGAGCTGCAGAAAAAAGCTTTAAGAGAAAAGTATAAGGTGAGGGAATAATGGAATCCTATGTTCTAGAACTTTTGGAAAAAGGGAAGAGAATAGACGGAAGGAAGTTCGACGAATTTAGAGAGATAAGGATTGAGGAAAACGTTGTTCAGAAGGCTGAAGGTTCTGCCTCAGTCTGGCTAGGAGAGACTCATGTGATAGCGGGAGTTAAGCTTGAATTAGGAACGCCCTATGCAGACTCTCCAGACCAAGGAGTCCTTATAGTCAATGCAGAGTTCACTCCTTTAGCATCCCCAGACTTTGAACCAGGGCCTCCTGGAGAAGATGCCATAGAGCTTGCAAGGGTTGTCGACAGAGGAATAAGGGAGTCGGAATGTATAGAACTGGAAAAGCTTTGCATAACTCCTGGAGAAAAGGTTTGGTGTATTTTTGTTGATATTTCAATATTAAACCATCAGGGCAATCTACTGGATGCTTCGGCTCTAGCTAGTTTGGTTGCTTTAAGGAATACAAGAATCCCAAAGCTAGAGGAAGATAAAATAATCAGAGGAGAATATGAAGGAAAATTACCGGTAAGGTATAAGCCTATAAACATTACCGTCGCAAAGATAGGAAATGCGCTTTTGATAGACCCGAGCTTCGAAGAAGAAAAAGTTGTCGAGTCCAAAGTAAGCGTAGGCGTTAGGGATGACGATAAAATTTGTGCTATCCAAAAGCAAGGGAGCAAGGAGATAAGCTTTGAGGAAATAGATAAAATACTCGATTTGGCTTTGGAAAAAAGTAAAGAGATAAGGAAGTTGGTGAAGTAAATGGGTAGAAAAAGCTTGAGCAAGAAAATTAAGCTTGGAAAAATAGGAAAGATAAAAACTGCTCCCAGATGGGCTGATATAAAAAAGTTTGGGCTAAAAAGAGCAAGAACTAGAAGAATAAACGTAAATAAAATAAAAAGGTGGAGGCGGAGCAAGCTCAAGGTTTAGACTGTTTCTTCTGCAGTAACCACTTCGGTCTCTTGGCATTTGGCTGTTACCCTAACTTTCGTTATCGGGGATGAGGTTAGGTTTTTATCGAGAGTTAAAACAAACGTATGAACCTCTCCTGGTTTCATTGGATAGCTTGAATTGTAATCAGTAGTAGTTGCTTTTCCTACATTACCAGCACTATCAGTCAAGTAAATGGTAAAGTTGTATAGGTCTTCTGAGCCAGCATAGTAAGTTACTGTTACGTTAAAATCTCCCTTGGTAGTACCCTTTGGCGGAGTAAAGGTTTTTCCATAAACGGTTCCTATGTCTAAAACTGATTTGGAGCAAGCGATAAGCTTCTCTGCTCCTGCACCTGCAACTCCTGTTTGAGTTTTTGTCATGCTAGTTATCCAAACGCTTAACAAGCCTCCTATCGCTACTGTAAAGGCTATGAGCAAGATTACAGCAAGCATCGGGCTTATTCCTTTCATAGCAATCTAATTAAATTTTGGTTTTTCTTGGCTTTAAATATTTGAAGTTCTAAAATAAGAAAATATGGCTGAAGAGCGAATATTAACGATTAATCTAAGAAAGGAGTTAATCAAAAAGCCTAGGTGGAAAAAGAAAAAGCTTGCCATAAAAATTTTAAGGGAAAAGCTTGAAAGACATTTGAAAGCCAAAGTAAAGCTTAATAGATCGATAAACGAAAAAATCTTTGGAAGCGAGAAAAAGTTTAAGACTAAGCTTAGGATTAAAGTTGTGAAAAAGGATGAGAAAACTTTTGAAGCTAAGCTGATGACATGAAAACCTTGCTTTTAAACTTTCATGGAGATTGTAATTTGGGTTTGTTTGGAAAAGCAAGCGAAAATTTTTGTATCCTAGGAAAGTTTGTGCTCGAAAAAGACAGGAGAAAAATCGAAAAAGTTTTAAAAGTTAAAGTTTTTAAAGCAAGCGTTGCTAATACAGACCTAATCGGATTATTCCTCGCGCTAAATTCTAACGGTATAATCCTCCCAAAAATAGTTACTGAAAAAGAAATGAAAGTTTTTGAAAAACTTAAAAAGGAGTTCGATTTGAATTTGGAGGTTCTTGACTCAAAGTATACTGCTTTGGGAAACCTAATTCTGTGTAACGATAAAGGAGCTATAATAAGCAAGCTCTTCAAGAAAAAGGAGAAAAAGCTCATAGAAGATTGTTTAGGTGTAGAAGCTGAATACGGACGCGTAGCAAGCCTTGATATAGTTGGAGCTTGCGGAATAGCTACTAACAAAGGATGCTTGCTCCATAGGGATGTAAAAGAAAGCGAAGCGAAAAAAATTGAAGAGGTATTAGGAGTGAAGGCTGATATAGGGACTGTAAACTTTGGTTCTCCTTACGTTTCTAGCGGTTTGATATCGAATAGTAAAGGCGCTATAATAGGGGATAAGACAACTGGACCAGAAATAGTGAGGATAACGGAAGCTTTAAACCTAATTTAATCCTTTTTCTTCCAAATGGTAAGCTTGCACTTGCCGCAATACCATCTATCTCCATGGTCTGCCATGAAAGTTCCTTCCCCGCACCTTGGACAAACTTTTTTCTTCCTTTCAACCTTCCCTTCCTTGATTTCATAAAAGCTGCTAACTCTAACCGGCTTGTGCTTCAGGAATTTCACCTCCTTCTTTTTCTTTAACCTCAGGTTTTGCCTCTGGCTTTTTCTCCTCGGGTTTAGCTTCTACTTTTTCTTGCTCTGCTTGCTTCTTTTCTTCTTTGGCTTCCTTTTTCTCTTCCTTTACTTCAGGCTTTTTCTTTAAAATCTTTACTTTAGCAAAGGATTCTGCAATCCCCTTCTTGGTAAAAATATAATCTATCTGGATTAGGCTAGCATCGACTGAAAACTTGGATGCAAGCTCCTTCTTAAGCTCTTCTTTCGAAGGAGTTGGAGCGTCTAAATGCTTTATATTAACCTTTACCTCTTTCCTTTCAAAGAACGGATTCTCCTTTTCTTCCAAAATTTCTATCTCCATATCAACCCACGTAGAGTGCATACCTTCCTGCTTCGCTTATGTTCAAAACTTTTGCGATTTCGCTCTCTGGATTCAAAATTACTACCAAACCCTTCCAGGTTGTCGATAAGTTGGTTGATTTACAAGCTGGGCAAGCCTTTTCTGTCGTAAACCTTCTACAATTCCTGCAAACTTGCAATCTCTTTGGCATGCTACTTCCCCTTTTTCTTCTTTTTCTTCTCTTCTTCCAACCAATGCAAAGCTCCCAAGCCAGCTTGCCTCATGGTTAAGCCTATTTTATTCTCTTCCTTTCCCAAGCTAACAGCTATAACCCTTGCCCTAACCTTATCCCCTTCTTTCAAAGTTTTTTTGGTTTGTTTTCCTAGGAATAAAGCATTCTTTGCATCGTAGCTAACAAAATCATCCATGAGCTGAGAAATATGAACCAAGCCATCTAGAGGGCCTATTCTTACGAAAGAACCAAACTCTGTATTGTCTATTACCTCACCCCAAACTAGCTCGTTAACCTCAGGCTTGTAGGTTAAAAGCTTATACTTTGCTTGATAATGGACTCCTGCATCGCCTGGCAAAATCTTTCCTTCACCAACCTCCTCAACAGAGACAACTGCCAGAATTACACCAAGCCTCGCATCTATCTTACCTTCTAGCTGCTCTTCCAGAGCCTTTTTAACAGCTTCCTTAACGTTAGTGCTAAGCATTTCAGGAGGTACTCTTACTTTGCTTTGGATCGTAAAGATTCTATACATTCTTCATCCTCTCTTTATATAACTGAATGGCATCCATAATAATTTTCTTTGCTTTTTCTGCATTAAACCAACCTTTAACCTTAACCCACTTTCCTGGCTCTAAAGCCTTATACATTTCGAAGAAATGAACAATCTCTTTTAAAATATGCTCAGAAATATCCTCTATATCTTTCACATGGTCGAACCTTGGGTCTTCAACTGGTACAGCCAATATTTTATCATCTATCCCCTTTTCATCTTCCATCTCTATTACTCCAATTGGCCTTACCTTAATCAAACAACCTGGAAAAGTTGGTTCTGTTACCAAAACTAAAACATCTAAAGGATCGCCATCCTCGCATAGAGTTGAAGGTATATGCCCATAATCAGCCGGGTAGTGCAGAGGAGAGTGTAATACTCGATCTAAAACAAACATGTTAAGTTTCTTATCAAATTCGTATTTATTCTGGGAACCCTCTGGAATCTCGACTAAAACATAAACTTCTTCTGGTGGATTAGGACCTGGAGGTAATTTTAAGTTCATAGTATCACAACAGAGCATAAATTGCTATCAAGCTTGCAAAGAGTAGGGAAATCATGTTTATAACTTTTATTAAGGGATTTAAAGAAGGGCCTGCGGTATCCTTGCATGGATCTCCTACCGTATCGCCTATTACAGCAGCCTTGTGAGCTTCCGAACCCTTTCCACCCAAAACTCCTGCTTCTATATACTTTTTAGCATTATCCCATGCTGCTCCTGCGTTAGCCAGGAATAGAGCTAAAAGCAAGCCAGTAATTATAGCTCCTCCGAGCAAGCCGCCCAAAGCTTCTGGACCGAGGATAAAACCGACTATTAAAGGAGAAAGAATCGCTAAAATTCCTGGAAGGATTAGCTCTTTGAGCGCTGCCCTCGTGCTTATATCTACGCACCTTGCATAATCTGGCTTAGCCTTTCCTTGGAGCAAACCCTTAATCTCTTTGAACTGCCTTCTTACCTCTTCTATTATCGAGAAAGCAGCTCTTCCAACCGCGCTTAGACAAAAGGATGAAAACAAGAAAGGTAGGGCTCCTCCTATGAATAAGCCAACCAAAACTTGAGAGTTGAGCAAATCGAAGCTTGAAATTCCTGCAGCCTCGGCAAAAGCATCGAATATAGATAAAGCTGCTAGAGCAGCTGAACCTATGGCAAAACCTTTGGTTACTGCCTTTGTAGTATTTCCAACAGCATCCAAAGCATCTGTAACCTTTCTTACTTTTGCTGGCAGTCCAGACATTTCGGCTATTCCTCCTGCATTATCCGTGATTGGTCCATAAGAATCTATTGCTATTATTATTCCTGAGAGAGCGAGCATTCCTGTTGCCGCTATCGAAATTCCATAAACGCCTGCAAAAAAGTAAGAGACAAAGATTGCAATGCAAATTACTATTACCGAAGGCAAAGTGCTTAGCATTCCCATGGCTAAGCCAGTAATTATATTAGTTCCTGCTCCTGTTTTGGAGGCTTGGGCAATTTGCTGAACGGGCTTTCTTTCTCTAGAAGTGAAATAATCTGTAATCCAACATATGGCTAGGGTTGTTATTATTCCGGTTAGAGAAGCGTAGAAAAGGTTGAATTGATTGAAGAAATAGTAGGTTATTAAGAAGAAGCCTATGGCAGCGAAGATGCAAGCGATTACTATTCCTCTAT
>CAYYER010000021.1:0-1070 GCA_964471045.1 uncultured archaeon
AATTTTTAAATATTTGCATATGCACATAAATGTTATTTAAATAAATTAATCACCTATTTAAATTGGGTATGCATGAGGCAGATTTGGTTGCAAATACTGTGAACAAATGGTTGGGAAACCCGGTTTCTAGAAGGTTTTTAAGATGGATTGCGAGAAGAGAAGGGGGTAGCAGCAAGCTTGAAAAAGCTCTAAAGAAATATGCTGGAGAAGACGTAGAACTTAGCTTCCAAGAAAAATTTGCATATCTTCTAACAAAACTCTTCATAGAGAGAGGTGCAGAATCCTTTGACATTTCTAAGGAAGATGTTAAAAAAGCTATGAAAGAATCTGTAGTAAGGAGAGCTTTGGTAAACATTTTAGAAGGCATAGGTTATTATGGTGTTCAAAGACCTCAAACAACTGCAGCCCCATTTCTCATAGTTTGGGATTATACAAATGCCTGCAATTTGAGATGTAAACATTGCTATGCAGATGCTAAGCCAAGCCCTGCTCCAGACGAATTAACAACCCAGGAAGCAAAAAGAGCTATAGATGAGTTTGAAGAAGCTAACGTAGTAGCTCTGGCTTTTTCTGGTGGAGAACCTTTGATGAGGAAAGACTTTTTTGAAGTAGCAAGGTATGCAAAGGAAAGAGAATTCTACGTTTCTGTGGCAACGAACGGAACTCTGATAAACAGGCAAACTGCGAAAAAGCTTAGGGAAACTGTAGATTATGTAGAAATTTCTTTGGATGGTTTTGAAAAGACGCACGATGAATTTAGAGGAGTCGCGGGAGCATGGAGGTTAGCAGTTCGAGGGATAAAAAATTGCGTGGAAGAAGGGATCGATACCGGTGTGGCAACTACCGTTACGCGCTACAACTTCAAAGAAATACCAAAGCTTATGGAGTTTGTTGAGAACGAACTACACGCAAAAAGGTTTATCGCATTTAACTATGTTCCGACAAGGAGAGGGAAAGATATAGTAGAAAAAGATATTTCTCCTCAAGAAAGAAAGGAATTGCTTGAGCTCCTGTATTCGAAGCTTGTAACTTCTTGTCCTCTCGATACTTTCTCCACAGCCCCTCAATAT